>NZ_JAYRCW010000029.1:0-26896 GCF_041909755.1 Sandaracinobacter sp. | reverse complement strand
CTGTCGGGCGCCCAGAAATGCTGGCGGATCGGCCGCTTCGTTTCCGCAGTCAGCGCGCGGGCCCTGGAAAGATCGCCGGCCGGCGCGACCCAGATATTCAGCACGCCGTTGTTCGGGGCCAGCCAGCTCACCCATTTGCCATCGGGGGAGAATCGCCCCTGGGCCTTCGTCGGGTTGCCGAACAGCTTTGTCCGTTCGATGAGGGGGGCGTCGGTCATCGCAGCTCCTTGTGCAAAGGCAGGCATGGCGGTCGCGCACAGCAGCGCGGCGAGCCCAACCTTGATGGCGGTCGTCATCGGTTTGTCTCCCTGGTTGTCAGCAGGCCGGTTCCCCTCAGCCCCGGCTGGCCGTGCCCGCAGACTAGGCAAGCGGAACCGCCCGGACAAGTGGGCGATGCAAACGGGGGGAAGCTGTCAGCGCGCGGTGTGGTCAGGCCAAAAAAGAAAGGGCGGAGGTTTCCCTCCGCCCTTCCCTGTTCGATGGCCGGATGCCGGACTTAGAAGTCCATGCCGCCCATGCCACCCATGCCGCCCGGCATGCCGCCGGCAGCCGGCTTGTCGTCCGGCAGTTCGGCGATGGTGGCTTCGGTCGTGATCAGCAGGCCGGCGACAGAGGCCGCATCCTGCAGAGCCGTGCGGACCACCTTGGTCGGGTCCACGACGCCGGCGGCGACGAGGTTTTCATACACGTCGGTCGCGGCGTTGAAGCCGAAGGTGGTTTCCTTCTGCTCCAGCAGCTTGCCGGCAACCACCGCGCCGTCGTGGCCGGCGTTGGCGGCGATCTGGCGAACCGGGGCCTGCAGCGCGCGACGGATGATGTCGATGCCGCGGGTCTGGTCGTCGTTGATGCCCTTCAGGCCGTCCAGCGAACGGGTGGCATAGAGCAGCGCGGTGCCGCCGCCGGGCAGAATGCCTTCTTCCACGGCGGCGCGGGTGGCGTGCAGGGCATCGTCAACCCGGTCCTTGCGCTCCTTCACTTCCACTTCCGTCGCGCCGCCGACCTTGATCACGGCCACGCCGCCGGCCAGCTTCGCCAGCCGCTCCTGCAGCTTCTCGCGGTCATAGTCGGAGGTGGTCGTCTCGATCTGCGCGCGGATCTGCTCGACACGGCCCTTGATCGCGTCCGCCGAACCGGCGCCGTCCACGATCGTGGTGTTGTCCTTGTCGATCGTGACCTTCTTGGCCTGACCCAGCATCGGCAGGGAGACGTTCTCCAGCTTGATGCCCAGGTCTTCGCTGATCATCTCGCCCGCGGTCAGCGTGGCGATGTCTTCCAGCATGGCCTTCCGGCGATCACCGAAGCCCGGCGCCTTCACGGCAGCCACCTTCAGGCCGCCGCGCAGCTTGTTCACCACCAGGGTGGCCAGCGCTTCGCCTTCGACGTCTTCGGCGATGATCAGCAGCGGACGGCCCGACTGCACCACCGCTTCCAGAACCGGCAGCAGCGCCTGCAGGTTGGACAGCTTCTTTTCGTGGATCAGGATGTAGGGGTTGTCGAGCTCGACCTGCATCTTTTCCGCGTTGGTGATGAAGTAGGGGGAGAGGTAGCCGCGGTCGAACTGCATGCCCTCGACAACGTCGAGTTCGAAGTCGAGGCCCTTGGCCTCTTCCACGGTGATCACGCCTTCCTTGCCGACCTTTTCCATGGCTTCGGCGATCTTTTCGCCGACTTCCTTGTCGCCATTGGCCGAAATGATGCCGACCTGGGCGATTTCCGCCGAGTTGGCGACCGGCTTGGAGCGGCCCTTCAGGTCTTCCACGATCTTCACGACGGCGAGGTCGATGCCGCGCTTCAGGTCCATCGGGTTCATGCCGGCCGCAACCGACTTCAGGCCTTCGCGCACGATCGCCTGCGTCAGCACTGTGGCCGTCGTGGTGCCGTCACCGGCCAGGTCGTTCGTCTTGGAGGCGACTTCGCGCACCATCTGCGCGCCGATGTTCTGATACTTGTCCTTGAGCTCGATTTCCTTGGCGACGGTGACGCCGTCCTTGGTGATGCGCGGGGCGCCGAAGCTCTTCTCGATCACGACGTTGCGGCCCTTCGGCCCCAGCGTCACCTTCACTGCGTCGGCGAGGATGTCCACGCCCTGCAGAATCCGTTCACGGGCGTCGCGCCCGAACTTCACGTCCTTGGCTGCCATAATCTGAATCCTTCCAAAAATCCGTCACCCCGGACCTGATCCGGGGTCCAGCTAAACCTGAAAAGCGCCTCAGCCGATGATGCCGAGAATGTCGCTTTCCTTCATGATGATGAGGTCCTTGCCGTTCAGCTTCACTTCCGTGCCGGACCATTTGCCGAACAGGATCTTGTCGCCGGCCTTCACGTCCAGCGGGATGCGGTCGCCGTCTTCATCCTTGGTGCCCAGGCCCACGGCGATCACTTCGCCTTCCTGCGGCTTTTCCTTGGCGGTGTCGGGGATGATGATGCCGCCGGCCGTCTTTTCCTCGGCCTCGATGCGGCGAACCAGCACGCGGTCGTGCAGCGGGGTGAAATCCACCATGTCGGTCCCTCTTTTTGCCTGTACTTCGTGTCGAAGTCGCTTGCGTTGAAACTCGGACAGGCGCCTCAGCCCCCGCCCGCGTTTAGCACTCACCCAACGGGAGTGCTAACGCAGCGCCAGATATGGTCGCCCCCCTGCCCGGTCAAGGGCGCGGCAACCATGAATTTTCGATGACCGTCGCGGCCAGCAGGCGCTGCCCCCACTTGCCATTTCCGCAACTCCCGCCACACTCCCTGCCAGTTGCGTTGAGGGAGAATGGGTTTCGTGCGTTTCATGTCTGTTGCCGCGCTTTGCACCACAGCGCTTGTATCGTTCGCCACCACCACCGCCAGCGCCCAGGATGCGCAGGATCTGGCCCGAAAGTTCGGCGCCCGCCCCGGCGTGGAGGATGCAGCCCTATCCCCTGATGGCCAGCGCATCGCCTATCTGTCCCCGGCCAAGGGGCAAGGCGCAGTCGTGCAGGCCGTCGATCTGGTCGAAGGCGCGGCCCCGAAACCGGTCTTTGCCGTCGATGGAAATCCGCAGCGCCTGTCGTGGTGCATCTGGGTCACCGCCGAACGCCTCGTCTGCGACGTCTGGGGCACCATCTTCGATGGGGAGGATCCACAGAATTTCAGCCGGACGGTGTCCTTCAACCGGGATGGCACCAACCCGCGCCTGCTCAGCGCCCGCAACACCAATTCCAGCTGGTGGCGCGTGTTTGGCGGCGGCGGCATCGTCGATTGGCTCCCCACACAGGAAAATGCCGTTCTCATGGCGCGGATCATCGTCCCGGATGACCGGATGACCGCCATTACCAGCCAAAACGAAGCCGGCCTCGCGCTGGAGCGGATCGACACCGCCACCCTGAAGACAGTCACGCTGGAAAAGCCGCTCCGCGGCGCCAGCGAATATATTACCGATGGGCACGGCACCCTGCGCATCCGCGGCATCCGTCAGTATAAGGGAGACGGCTACAGCACCGGCATCACCCTCTATCAATATCGCCTTGCCGGCAGCAACGAATGGCGCCGCCTGTCCCAACGCGACAGCGCCACGGACGAAGGCTTTGATCCCTATGCCGTCGATCGCGAACAGAACATCGCCTACGGCTTCGACAAATATCAGGGCCGTCAGGCGCTCTTCAAGGTCGCGCTCGATGGCTCCGAAGCCAAAACCCTCGTCCTCGCCCGCAAGGATGTCGATGTCGACGGCCTCGTCCGCATCGGCCGTCATCAGCGCGTCGTCGGCGCGGCCTACACGACAGACAGGCGCACGAAGGAATATTTCGATCCGACCATTTCAAAGCTGCACGCCAGCCTGTCCAAGGCCCTGCCGGACAAGGGCCTTCTCGGCATCGTCGATTCCTCGGTGGATGAACAACGGCTGCTGATCATCGCCAGCTCGGATAATCACCCCGGCACCTATTATCTGTTCGATCGCACCGCCAAAAGCCTCAGCCCGGTCCTCACTGTCCGCCCCCAGCTCGAAGGCATGACGCTCGCGGAAATGAAGCCGATCGAATATCCGGCGGCAGACGGCACGATGATCCCCGGCTACCTCACCCTGCCCCCGGGCAAGGATCCGAAGAACCTCCCGGCCATCGTCCTCCCGCATGGCGGCCCGTCGGCCCGCGATGACTGGGGCTTCGATTGGCTCAGCCAGTTCTACGCCGCCATGGGCTACGCCGTGCTGCAGCCCAACTTCCGCGGCTCGGCCGGCTATGGAGACGCCTGGTTGCAGACGAACGGCTTCCAATCGTGGAAAACCGCCATCGGCGACGTCTCCGATGCCGGCCGCTGGCTGGTGAAGCAGGGCATCGCCGATCCGAAGAAACTGGGCATCGTCGGCTGGTCCTACGGCGGATATGCCGCGCTGCAATCGGCCGTCGTCGACCCTGCGCTGTTCCGGGCCGTGGTCGCGATCGCCCCTGTCACCGATCTCACCAAGCTGAAGGATCAGTACCGCCACACATCCGCCCGCACCACGGCCTTCGATTTCATCGGCGCCGGCCCGCACATCACGGAAGGCTCGCCCGCCCAGCGCGCGGCCGAGATCAAGGTGCCCGTCATGCTGTTCCACGGCGCGCTCGACGTGAATGTCGACATCGCCCACTCAAAGCTGATGGCGGACAAGCTGAAGGCCGCCGGCGCCACCCCGCGCCTCGTCACCTGGGACAATCTCGACCATTATCTGATCGACAGCGAGGCCCGCACGAAAATGCTGTTCGAAAGCGAAGCCTTCCTTCGCCAGTCGTTCGGCAACTGATCGGGTCTTTCGAATGCGCAACGCCCTCGTCGCAGCCGCCACGCTTCTGGGCGGCATCCTTTCCCCGTCATTGCTGCACGCACAGGACGCGCAGGATCTCGCCCGCCGCTTCGGCGCCCGCCCGGCCGTCGAGGACGTGTCCCTGTCACCCGACGGGAGCCGGCTGGCCTTCCTCGCGCCGTCCGGCGGTCAGGGCGCCGTCATGCAGAGCGTCGAACTGGCGGGTGACGGAACCGCCCGGCCCGTCTATATGGCAGCCGGCAATCCCGAGCGGCTCGGCAACTGCGAATGGGTCACGTCGGACCGGCTGATCTGCCTCATCTGGGGCGTCGTCTCCAGCATGGAAGGCCCCGTCGAAACCGCCCGGCTCGTCGCGGTCAACCGCGATGGCGGCAACCCCAGGACATTGTTCGGCGGCAGCGTCATCGACTGGCAGGGCGGCGAAAAGCCCGAGGTGCTGATGGGCGGAAGCGGTGTGATCCGCCTCGACACGTCGACGCTCAGATACGCCCCTGTGGAAAATCCTTTCAGGAACGCCGCAGATTTCATCACCGATGGCCATGGCACGGTTCGCGTGCGGGGCACCTATGATGTGGGCGGAGACGGCTATCTGAACGATCTCGTCCACTATTTCTATCGCCGCCCCGGCAACAAGGAATGGTTCCGGCTCTCCCGGCGCGACACCGCGAACAACAGCGGATTCGTGCCGATCGCAGTCGACCGTGACAAGAATGTCGCCTATGGATTCGACAAATATCAGGGCCGGCAGGCGCTGTTCACTATGGCGCTGGACGGGACCGACACAACGAACCTCGTGCTCGCCGACAAACAGGTGGATATCGAAGGCATTGTCCGCTTCGGCCGCCACCGCAGGGTGATCGGTGCCTCCTACGTCACCGACAAGCGCCACATGATCTATTTCGACCCGGACATCACCCGCCTGAAGGAATCACTGAAAAAGGCGCTGCCGGACAAATCGATCATCTACATACTCGACGCTTCGAAGGACGAGCAGAAGCTTCTGATCTACGCCAGCAACGACGATGACCCCGGCGCCTATTATCTGCTGGACCGGCAGACGAGGAACATGCGCCCTCTGCTGACAGTTCGGCCGCAGCTCGAAGGCCTCAAGCTCGCACAGATGAAGCCCATCACCTATCCGGCGGCGGACGGCACGATGATCCCCGGCTATCTCACCCTGCCGCCGGGCAAGGACCCACGGAACCTCCCCGCGATCGTGCTGCCCCATGGTGGCCCCTCCGCACGCGACGAATGGGGTTTCGACTGGCTCAGCCAGTTCTATGCCGCCATGGGCTATGCCGTGCTGCAACCCAACTTCCGTGGCTCCACCGGCTATGGCGACGCCTGGCTGCAAAAGAATGGCTTCCAGTCGTGGAAAGTCGCGGTGGGCGACGTCACCGATGCCGGCCGCTGGCTGGTGAAAGAAGGCATCGCCGACCCGAACAGGCTCGGCATCGTGGGCTGGTCATTCGGCGGGTATGCCGCGCTGCTGTCGGGCGTGGTCGATCCGGCGCTGTACAAGGCCGTGGTCGCGATCGCCCCCGTCACCGATCTCACCAAGTACAAGGATCAATACCGCAGGACGACAGCGCGCACCGTCGCATTCGACTTCATCGGCGCGGGGCCCCACATCCGCGAAGGATCCCCCGCCCAGCGAGCGGCCGAGATCAAGGTGCCCGTCATGCTGTTACACGGCGCGCAGGACGTGAACGTCGATATCGCCCACTCAAAACTGATGGCCGAAAAGCTGAAAGCAGCCGGCGCCACCCCGCGTCTCGTCACATGGGACAAGCTCGACCATTACCTGATCGACAGCGAGGCCCGCACAAAGCTTCTCCTCGAAAGCGAAGCCTTCCTTCGCCTGTCGTTCGGCGGGTATGCGGCCCGGGCCGGTGCCTTGGCACCGGCCCGGATCGCTCAGCGTCCGCCGCCCAGCGCCATCGCGCCCTGGCCGCCGCCCGTATCGGGCACCACTTCGCCCGTGCGGTCGCGGATTTCCGCAATGCGCTCGGCCACCGTCTCCGGCGTCATCGCGTCGGCCCCCACATGGATGCCGCGCGTCAGCGTCACATTCGCGGATTCGAACCCGCCGGCCCCGGCGTTCAGGATCACGTTGGTCGGCGCATCCTCGCTCACCAGATAGACCGAGGCCGGGCTCACCGTCTCAGGCCCCATCTTCGCCAGCATCTCCGGCGGCATCAGGTCTTCGGTCATCCGCGTCGCCGCCAGCGGGGCAACCGTGTTCACCTTCACATTGTACTTGGCGCCTTCCAGCGCCAGCGTCTTCATCAGGCCCACCAGGCCCAGCTTCGCCGCGCCATAGTTCGCCTGCCCGAAATTGCCGTACAGCCCGGTGGAGCTCGTCGTCATCAGGATGCGGCCATAGGCCTGCTCGCGCATCAGATCCCACACCGCCTTGGTGCAGATCACGCTGCCCATCAGATGGACTTCCAGCACCATGCGGAAATCGTCCAGCGTCATCTTGGTGAAGGTCTTGTCGCGCAGGATGCCGGCGTTGTTGATCAGGATGTCGATCCGCCCCCACTTCGCCTTCACCTCTTCCACCATGGCGAAGATGGCGTCCGCGTCGGTAACGCTCGCCCCGTTGGCCATCGCCTCGCCGCCGGCGGCCACGATCTCGTCCACCACGGCCTGCGCTGCCGAAACGCTGCTGCCCGAACCGTCGCGCGCGCCGCCAAGGTCGTTCACCACCACCTTCGCGCCCCGCGCGGCCAGATCCAGCGCATAGCGGCGGCCCAGGCCGTTGCCCGCGCCCGTCACGATGGCGACACGGTTGTCGAAGCGAATGGTCATCCGGAGCTCCCTTGCTGCAATTGCACAGGCCGCTCTCTAGAAGCCCGGCAACCCGCTTGGGAAGCCCCGTTCAGCTCGCCATTTTGAGGGAGGCGTCGGAATCCAGCGCATAGCCGGCCGACCGCACCGTGCGGATCAGATCCGGCAGACCGTCGCCGTTGATCGCCTTGCGCAGGCGGCGGATATGCACGTCCACCGTGCGCTGCTCAACATAGACGTCGCGGCCCCACACCGCGTCCAGCAGCTGCTCGCGGCTGAACACCCGGCCCGGATGCTCCAGGAAATGGCGCAGCAGGCGGAACTCCGTCGGCCCCAGCTGCACCGCCTGCCCGTCGCGCGTCACCTTGTGTGCGCTCGTGTCCATCGCGATGCCGGCATATTCCAGATGCCCGCCAGACAATGCCGGCCGCAGCCGCCGCAGCAGCGCGCGCACCCGCGCCACCAGCTCGCGCGGGCTGAAGGGCTTGGTCACATAGTCGTCCGCGCCCGTCTCCAGCCCCCGCACCCGGTCGCTTTCCTCGGCCCGCGCCGTCAGCATGATGATGGGCAGCCCCGATGTTTCCGGCGCCCGGCGCAGACGGCGGCACACCTCGATCCCGGACAGATTGGCGATCATCCAGTCCAGCACCACGATGTCCGGCCGTTCCTCCTCGGCCAGCACCAGCGCTTCCTCGCCGTCGGGGGTCGACACGACATCGAACCCCTCCTTGTCCAGGTTATAGCGGATCAGCTCCACCAGGTTGACGTCGTCCTCGACCAGCAGGATCTTCGGGCGCATCTCATATCTCTCCTGTGGCCCGCACAATGCAGGCGCCGGGTTCACGCGTCGGGTCGTCAGTCGGTCAGATCAGGGGCTGCGATCGTCGCCGTGTTGTCCGTCTTGGGCCGGTCGCCCAGCTGCTGCCCCGTCACCGAAAAATACACCATCTCGGCCAGGTTGGTCGCATGGTCGCCGATCCGCTCCAGGTTCTTGGCGATGAACAGCAGGTGCGTGGCCGGCGTGATGTGATGGGGGTTCTCCATCATGTAGGTCAGCAGAGACCGGAACAGCGAATTGTAGAAATCATCCACCTGCTGGTCGCGCGCGGCCACTGCCCGCGCCAGATCCGGGTCGCGATCGACATAACAGTCCAGCGCGTCGCGGATCATGCTGGCCGCGGCCCGCGCCATTTCGGGGATGATCACGCCCGGCCCGATCGGCGCCGCCTGCGTCAGCACCGGAACCCGCTTGGCGATGTTCTTCGCATAATCGCCGATACGCTCCAGCATGGCGGAAATCTTCAGCGCCGCCACGATCTCGCGCAGGTCGTCCGCCAGCGGGGCGCGCAGCGCGATCATGGAAATCGCCAGCTGCTCCGCTTCGGATTCCAGCGCGTCGATCTCCACATCCTTCGCCACCACCTTCAGGGCGGCGTCGGCGTCGCGGCGCAGCAGCGCATTCACCGCATCGGTCGTCTGCGCTTCGGCAAGCCCGCCCATCTGCCCGATCAGCGAGCGAAGCTGGTGAATCTCGTCGTCGAAGGATTTCACCGTATGTGCGCGATCCATAATCCGTCTCCTCAGCCGTAGCGGCCGGTAATGTAGTCCTTGGTGCGGGTTTCCTTCGGATTGGTGAAGATTTCCCGCGTATCGCCATATTCCACCATCGTCCCCAGGTGGAAAAAGGCGGTCTTCTGGCTGACGCGCGCGGCCTGCTGCATGTTGTGCGTCACGATCACGATGGCATAGCGGCCGCGCAGTTCGTCGATCAGTTCCTCGATCTTGGCCGTGGCGATCGGGTCCAGCGCAGAGGCCGGCTCGTCCATCAGGATCACTTCCGGGTTCACCGCGATGGCGCGGGCAATGCACAGGCGCTGCTGCTGCCCGCCCGAAAGCGCGGTGCCGGAATCGGCCAGCCGGTCCTTCACCTCGTCCCACAGGCCGGCCCGCCGCAGCGACTTTTCCACGATCACGTCCATGTCGGCACGGCTGCGCGCCAGCCCGTGAATGCGCGGCCCATAGGCCACATTCTCGTAGATGCTCTTGGGGAAGGGATTGGGTTTCTGGAACACCATCCCCACCCGCGCGCGCAGCTGCACCACGTCCATGCCGGAGGAATAGATATCCTCGCCGTCCAGCCGGATGTCGCCCATCACCTTCGCGCCGGCAACGGTGTCGTTCATCCGGTTCAGGCAGCGCAGGAAGGTCGATTTCCCGCAGCCCGACGGCCCGATGAAGGCGGTCACATCCTCGCGCGTGACGTCGATGGAGACGCCCTTGATCGCTTCGAACTCGCCATAGAAGACGCGCACGTCGCGCGCCGTCATCTTCAGCGATTTTTCCGCCGCCGGCGCAGTCGCCGCGGCAGCCAGGCTCAGATCGTTCACCAGCGCACCTCGAAACGGTTTCTCAGATAGATGGCAAGGCTGTTGATCAGCAGAAGGAACAGCAGCAGCACGATGATCGCACCACTCGTCTTCTCCACAAAGCCCCGGCTCACATTGTCAGACCAGATGAAGATCTGCACCGGCAGCGCTGTCGCGGGCTGGGTGAAGCCCTGCGGCACCGATGTCAGGAAGGCGCGCATGCCGATCATCAGCAGCGGCGCGGTTTCGCCCAGCGCCCGCGCCATGCCCAGGATCGTGCCCGTCAGCATGCCCGGCAGCGCCAGCGGCAACACATGGTGGAACACCACCTGAACGCGCGACGCCCCCACCCCAAGCGCCGCGTCGCGGATCGAAGGCGGCACCGCCTTGATCGCCGCGCGGCTGGCGATCACGATCACCGGCAGCGTCATCAGCGCCAGCGTCAGGCCGCCCACGATGGGGGCCGATCGCGGCATGTTCATGGTGTTCAGGAACACCGCCAGCCCCAGAAGGCCGAAAATGATCGAGGGCACGGCGGCCAGATTGTTGATCGACACCTCGATGATGTCGGTCCAGCGGTTCTTGGGCGCGAACTCCTCGAGATAGATCGCCGCCAGCACGCCCACCGGGAAGCTGATCAGCAGCGTGACGATCAGCGTCAGGAAGCTGCCCTTCAGCGCCCCCCACACGCCCGCCAGTTCCGGATCCACCGAATCCGCGCCGGTCAGGAAGGTGGTGTTCAGCACGGTTCGGATGCCGCCCTTGGCCTCCAGCCGCTTCCACGCCGCGATTTCCGCGTCGGTCACGGGCCGGTCGCCTTCGTCCGCGCCCAGATCGATCCGCCCCTTGGCCAGCTGGTCCAGGTTCGATGTCGCGATCACCCACATCGGCACGGTTCGCCCGATGAGGCCGGGGTCGGCCTCGACCGCCTTGCGCAGCGCCAGCCAGGCGCCATCCGACACGATCTCCACCTCGTCGCCATGGGCCTTCGCCACGCTGTCCGCCAGGACACCCTGGAAGTTCGCGCGGCGCAGCAGCGCCGGGTTCGCCTTCGCCTGGGCCGCCGTCACGCCCAGCCGCGCCGGGTCCAGCACCACGGGCACCGAAACCTCGGCCTGCAGGAAACTTGTCCAGCCGCTGGAAACGATGCTCGCCATCAGGAACACCAGGAATCCGGCGGCCAGCGCCAGCGCGCCCATCCCCGTCAGCTTGAACAGCCGTTCCTGGCGATAGCGGCGGCGGATCCGCGCCTGCATCTGCGGCGAGGCCCAGGCCGTCGGCGTCACGGCGGCCGGTGCGGTCGAACGATCAGTCATAAGCTTCCCGATACTTCTTCACCACGGCCAGCGCGTAGATGTTGAGCGCGAGCGTCACCAGGAACAGCACCAGCCCCAGCGCAAAGGCGGACAGCGTCTTGGCGCTGTCGAACTCCTGATCGCCCGTCAGCAGCGCCACGATCTGCGCCGTCACCGTCGTCACGCTGTGGAAGGGATTGGCGGTCAGGTTGGCGGCAAGGCCGGCGGCCATCACCACGATCATGGTTTCCCCGATGGCGCGTGAAACCGCCAGCAGCACGCCGCCGACGATACCCGGCAGCGCCGCCGGGATCAGCACCTTGCGGATGGTTTCGGATGGCGTGGCGCCCATCGCCAGGCTGCCGTCGCGCATCGCGCGCGGCACCGCAGTCAGCGCGTCATCCGCCATGGACGACACGAACGGGATGATCATCACGCCCATCACCAGGCCGGCGGCCAGCGCGCTTTCCGAACTCGCGTCGGAAATGCCCATGGAAACGGCGAAACTGCGCACCGCCGGCGCCACCGTCAGCGCGGCGAAGAAGCCGTAAACCACGGTCGGCACACCGGCCAGAACCTCCAGCATGGGCTTTGCCCAGCGCCGGAACCCGGGGGCGGCATATTGCGTCAGGTAGATCGCCGTCATCAGCCCCAGCGGGATGGCAACCACCATGGCGATGATCGCCCCGATGAACACCGTGCCCCAGAACAGCGGCACCGCGCCAAAGGCACCGGAAGACCCCACCTGATCGGCGCGGATCGCCGTCTGCGGCGACCATTTGGTGCCGAACAGGAATTCCACCGGGCTCACCAGCTGGAAGAACCTGAAGCTCTCGAACACCAGGCTCGCGACGATGCCGAAGGTCGTCAGGATGGCGACAAGGGATGCCACCACCAGCAGCCCCATCGTCAGCCGCTCCACCCGTGTGCGTGCCCGGAAATCCGCGCGCAGCCGGGAAAGCCCCCACATGGCGCCCGCAGCGCCCAGCGCCAGCGCGCCAAGCCCGAACACCAGCCCGTATCGCAGCGACGCCGCCTTCCACACGGCCGCAGCAGCCTCTGCATGCGGGTTGAAGGCCGCGGCATAGCTGCCGCTTACCAGCCCGCGCACCTCCGACAGGAACGCCGCCTGCTCAAGATCGCTCGATCCCACGGCACCCGCCGGCAGGCTCGCCAGCACCTCGCGCGAAACGAGGCCCGGCCCCATCACGCCCCACACCGCCAGCAGCAGCAGCGCCGGCAGCAACGCCAGGATCGCCACGAAGGCCGCATGATAACCGGGGCGCGAATGCACCGCCCCCACTTCGGCGCTGCGGCTGGCCACGAAGCCAACCCCGCGCCGCCAGCCCAGCCACCAGGCAAAGCCGCCCAGCGCCAGCACCAGCAGAAGGCCAAGGCCCGGCGTCATTCCAGATCACCTTTCGTCAGCGGGGTCAGCGCAGCCGCCCGCGCCCGGTTTTCCGCCCGGACATCGTCGGGCGCCGGCACCAGCCCGCGCCGCTGCAGATAGCCGCCCGGCCCCCAGGCGCGCTCGCTCGTATATTCGTCGAGGAACTCGCGCAGGCCGCGGATGGCCTTCACATGCTGCGCCTTCACATAGATGAACAGCGGCCGCGACGCCGGATAGCTGAAATCGGAAATCGTCTCATAGGTCGCCGTCACCCCGTCGATCGGCACGTCGCGGATCGTGTCCAGGTTCCGCTCGAGGAAGCTGAAGCCCAGCACGCCGATCGCCGTCGGGTTGGCGCCCAGCTTCTGCACGATCAGATTGTCGTTCTCGCCCGCCTCCACAAAGGCGCCATCCTCGCGGATCTTGTTGCAGACCTCCTTGTGGCGGTCTTCGTCCGACTTCTTCAAGGCCTTCATCGCCGGGTCGGTGTCGCACCCGGCCGCCATGTACAGCTCGTTGAAGGCGTCCCGCGTGCCCGATGTCGGCGGCGGCCCCACCACTTCGATGCGCACGTCCGGCAGGGCCGGATTCACATCCTTCCAGGTTCGCGCCGTCTGCTTCTTCCCGAACGGCTCTGCAGCAAGCGCGGCATAGACATCGCGCAGGCCAAGCTGCAGCGTCACGCCCTTCTTGCCCTGCACCAGCACGACGCCGTCGATGCCCACCTTCACCTCGACGATGTCGGTCGCCCCGTTCTTGCGGCAATCCTCCAGTTCGGACGGCTTCATCCGGCGCGAGGCGTTCGCCACATCCGGAAAGCGCGATCCCACGCCCTGGCAGAACAGCTTGATCCCGCCCCCGGTGCCGGTCGCCTCCACGATAGGCGCCAGATATTCCGGGTTGTTGCGGCTGAAATTCTCCGCGACCGCCGTCGTGAACGGAAACACCGTGGACGACCCCACGATCCGGATCTGCGTCCGCGAATCACTGCAGGATGCCAGCAGCCCCACGGCCGCGATCCCCAATGTGACAGGCCGTATGATCTTCACGAAGCCCAAGGAAAATCCAAACATTCCGAAGCAGTTGTCTGTAACGGCCCGGGATTCGCCCATGGCCCTGCCCCGCTCTCTAGAGCCGGACGATGGGGCTTATGTGACAGCAGCGTTGCGGTTTTGTGACGGCGCCCCGGAATCGCCCCCGGCCTCCGCGTCGGCGGGCCTGGCGGGCAGCAGCACGGGCAGCAGGAAGGACACCGTCGTTCCCTCCCCCTGACGGCTCGCAATCTCCAGCCGGCCCCGGTGCCGTTCCACGATGTGCTTCACGATCGCCAGCCCAAGGCCGGTGCCCCCCATCGAACGGGACCGGCCCGTATCGATCCGGTAGAAGCGCTCCGTCAGCCTCGGCAGATGCTCGGGCGCGATGCCCTCACCCAGATCGGCCACGGTCACCCGCACCATTTCCTCGCGTCCCGAATGGTCGCGCACCGCAGATACGGTGACCGGGGTGCCGGAATGTCCATATTTGAGCGCATTCGACACCAGATTGTGCAGCACCTGCAGGATCTGGTCCCTGTCCGCCACCACGGGCGGCAGATCCGGCTCCACCTCCAGCACCAGCTTGCGGCCATCCGCCTCCAGCCGCATCGCCAGCGTCTTGCCCACGTCCTGCAGCAGCGGCGGCAGCTCAAGGAAGGTCTGCGGCCGCACATATTTGTCCAGCTCGATCCGCGACAGCGACAGCAGGTCGTCAATCAGCCGGCTCATCCGCGCCGCCTCGCGGCTCATGATGTCCAGGAACCGCCGCCGCGCCGGCTCATCCTCTGCCGCCGGCCCCAGCAACGTTTCGATGAAGCCCGAGATATTGGCCAGCGGCGTCCGCAGTTCGTGGCTGGCGTTCGCCACGAAATCCACCCGCATCCGCTCCGTCAGCCGCGCCTGCGTCACATCGGTGAAGGTCAGCAGCAGCCGACCGCCGTCCGGATCCAGTGCCACCACCCGCACCCGGAAGGCCCCGTCCTGCGCGCCCAGCGTCGTCACGTCCCGCTCCAGCGGCGATTGCCCGGAAAGCCCGCTGCGCACGGCTTCCACCACCACCGGGTGCCGCAGGGTCTGCCGCAGGTCGCCGCCCACGATCCGGCGGCCGAACAGGCCCAGCGCCCCTTCGTTCGCCGCCAGCACGCGCCAGCCATCCGAAACCACCACCGCCGGATCGGCCAGCGCGGAAATGCCGATCCGGTCGCCCGCCTCGGGTCGCACCTGTGTCCCGGCCCAGTGCTTCAGCGGCAAGCTGTCCTCGTCCTTCATCGGGGGCGCCTGCACCGCCCGATAGACCAGGAAGATGACAAGTCCGATAACGGGCACGAACAGAGCAGGCGAAAGGCCCGCGCGATCGGCCAGCGCGCCCGCCAGCACCCCCAGCGCAACCACAGCGCCCGACAGCAGCAACCGAAGCGAGTTCATCCCCCGCTGCTGCCACAATTGCCGGAAAAACACACGCGCCGTCTCCGGGCCGGCCGACCCCTCAGCCGCGCTTCAGTTTCGCGACAACGCCTTCGCCCATCTGCCCCATCAGGTCGAACAGGGCGTCGGGATTCTGCCGCTTCAGATCCAGCAGCGCCATTTCCGGCCCCTGCCCGCCCACGGGGATTTCCCGCAGGCCGCCGGCGAAGCCGTCCAGGATGATCGCGGCCGCCTCGTCCGATGAAATGCCCGCATCCACATCATCCTCGCCTTCGCCCTTGGGCGTGCCGTCCGCCGTCAGCGCCCGCGCGCCGATCTCCGTTCGCACGAAGCCGGGCACGATGGTCGTCACCCGGATGCCCCGGCCGCCCACCTCGGTCCGCAGCGCGTCGAAAAAACCCATCACCGCGTGCTTGGCCGCGCAATAGCCGGTGCGCTGCGGCGATCCCACCTTTCCGGCCACGCTCGCCACGGCCGCCACATGCCCGCTGCCGCGCGCCAGCATCTGCGGCAGAACCAGTTTCGTCAGATGCACCGGCGCGAAGAAATCCACCTCCATGATGGTGCGATACACGGCAAAGGCGGTGTCCTCGGCCAGGCTGCGCTGGGAAATGCCCGCGTTGTTGATCAGGATGTCCACCGGCCCTGCCGTCTCCACCACCTGCGGAAGCGCGTCATGGTTGGTCGCCTCGAACGGCAGGATCTCGTGGCTCGGAACCCCCGCCGCCACGGCCGTCAGCGCATCCCGGTTGCGGCCCGACAGGATCACTGTCGTCCCTTTCGCGCCGAACGCGCGGGCCAGCCCTGCGCCGATCCCGGATGACGCGCCCGTGATCCACACTCTCTGCCCGGCATAGCTCATTGCAGTGCTCCCCTATTGCATGGCGCCCCAGGGCGGCACGGCGGGCGCGCCCAGCAGCATCGGATGAACGAAAGTGATCAGCGCCCACAGGCCCACGCCCAGCAGCACCGGCACGGCGCCCGGCCAGATGGCAGACCAGGGCTGCCAGCCGGCAACCTGCGCGCCCAGCGGAAAGAAGCTTGTCCTTGCCTCGTACTGCACCCAGGTTTCGCCCAGCTGCCGCCGCTTGCGCCCGTCCTGGTGGGCGGCTCCCGCCAGCGCCAGCACGCCGATCCCGATCGACAGGATCACCGTGGGCAGGCTGCCCGACAGGGTGGCATGCACGAAGGCCCAGATCGCGAAGCTCCACATCATCGGATGGCGGGTGATGCGCATCACGCCGGATGGCCCGGCCGCCGTCACCGGCACCCCCGCCAGCGCCTTATTCGCCGGGGTCAGCGATCCCACGAACAGGATGGAAGCCGCCAGCATCAGCGCCGACGACGGCAGCCAGGCCCAGTGCGGCGCCAACCAGATGATCTCGGGCGGAAGATCGCGATAGATCCAGATGGCCCCGCCCAGAAGCAGCAGGGAAATCAGGGAATAGACCCCCTGGAACCCCTTCTCGCCCATGGCGCCCGCTAGGCTTGCCCGAACCGGCGTCGCCGCCAGCAGGATATGGGTGGCGACAAACGCCACCAGCAGCAGCACGAACATCGTCATCCCGGCATCTCCTCCCCGCCCTGCGCCACATCGTCCGGTGGCGTCAGGGTGATACCTGAATGAAGGCCTCAGCGCCTCAGCGGCGATAGGCCTCCGGCATTTGCGTGCGGTCCCGCCCCGGCAGATAGCGCCGCGCAAGCTGCGTCTGCCGGCTTTCCAGGTTCTGCGGAACACCGCGAATGAACAGCTGCTCCGTCTGTGTGGAAAGCTCCAGCGGATCGCCGGACCAGATCACCACGTCGGCGCGCGCACCGGGCTTCAGCACCCCGTGCCCCGCCAGACCGAATATTTCGGCAGGCGCGCGCGTGATGCTGGCAAAGGCCTGATCCCAGCTCAGCCCTGCGGCGCCCGGCAGCTTCGCCTGCGCCACCATGTTGCCGGCATAGTGCGGCAGGTTGCGCGGCTGGAACGAGGCGTCGAGATCGGGCGTTCCCAGCGCCACCTTCACGCCCGCCGCCACCATGCGGCCCACATTGGACATCGTCGCCGACAGATATTCGAAATTCTCCGGCCGGTTCTGCATGCCCAGCGTGATGACGGGCACGCCGGCGCGGGCGATCTCGTCCGCCACCCGCCAGCCTTCGTTGGCGGACACCAGCACCAGCTTCAGGCCCGCATACATCGTGGGCAGCTTCAGCACCTGCCGGATGTCGGACGCGCGATCCACGCGGATCAGCAGGGGCTGTGCGCCGCGCAGCACCAGCGTCAGGGCTTCCGCATCCTCCGGCGTCAGCCGCGGATCCTGCGACTGGTCGCGATCCCCGCTGCGCCCGCGCATGGAGCGCTGCGCTTCCTCAAGCGCATTCGTCAGCTCGTTCCAGGCCGCAGGGCGCGAACCGCCCGCCAGCTCTGCCCCGCGCTCGCCATAGGTCACATACTGGAACGCGCGCGACCTCAGCGGGGCCGTCGTTCCGTCCGCCAGGCTCAGCACGAACCCCTGCCCTGCGAACAGCGTCCGCCCGGGGGCCGGGCCCACGATCGCGGTCGTCACGCCTTCCTGCCGGGTCACCGGGATCGATGTTTCGTCCGGGTTCAGCGCCACGTCCAGCATCAGCGCCGCCGTCCCCGGCGACCGCCGGGCCGATTGATCGTTGCTGCTGTCGTTCCCGGCGATTTCAGACGTCCCCATCTGGCTGATCCCGGCGATCACGCCCGGCGTCACCCATTTGCCCGTGGCATCCACCTGCCGGTAACCGGCGGGCACGGAAACGCCCGGCGCCACGGACACGACGACCCCGTCGTTCAACAGCAGCGTGCCGCCATCGATCGGCGCGCCATTGTTCGTCACGATGCGGCCACCGGTGATCGCAATGCGGGTCTGTTCAGTATTTTGCGCAATCGCCGGCACGGACGCCGCGATCAGCAGTGCTGCGATGAGTGTCTTCATTTGCGGTCTCCCGCGCCCGGATGGCCCAGTTCGAAGTCGCTAACCGGCCGCCTGTTCGGGTCGTTCGTGTCGTACATCAGCGCTCCGTCGATCCACACCTTTTCCGGCCGGGAGTAAACCGACAGCGGATTGCCGTTCCACAGCACCACGTCGGCCTGCTTGCCCGGCTCCAGGCTGCCCACCTTGTCGGCGATGCCCAGGGCCTTCGCCGGGTTGATCGCGATCCAGGTCCAGGCCTCCTCATCCTTGATCTGCAGGCCCCATTTGCGGCCGTCGGAAAGGGCCTTCGCCGTTTCCTGGTTCAGCCGCTGGATGCCGTCCGCGTCGTCGGAATGGGTGATGGCGCAGCCGCCGGACGCGTGCATGAAGGGCAGGTTTTCCTCGATCCCGTCATAGCTTTCCAGCTTGAACCCCCACCAGTCCGCCCACATCGCCGCGCAGATGCCGTTCTCGCGCAGCAGGTCGGCGATCTTGTAGCCCTCCACCGCATGGTGGAACGTCGTCACCTTGTAGCCGAACTCCTTCGACAGCTGGATGATGTTCGCCATCTCGTCCGCGCGATAGCAGTGGTTCTGCACCAGGATCTTCCCGTCCAGCACGCCGGACAGCGTTTCCATCTGCAGGTCGCGCTTCTGCGGCCCCTTCGCCGCCTTCATCCGCTGCTGGTAATCCCGCGCATTGGCCCATGTCTGGCGCATCATCGCCACATTGCCCATGCGGGTGCCCGGCATCTGGTTGCGGCTGCCATAGACGCGCTTGGGGTTTTCCCCGCAGGCCATCTTCAGGCTCCAGGGCGCTTCCGGCATCATCATGTCCTGCGCGGTGCGGCCATAGACATTCTTCAGAGTCACGCCCCGCCCGCCGAACAGGTTGGCGGATCCGGGCAACACATGCAGCACCGTCACCCCGCCCGCCAGCGCGCGGGAAAAATTCGGATCCTGCGGCCACACCGAATGGATCGCCCACACCTCGGGCCGAACGGGCGACGTCACTTCATTGCCGTCGGAATGGGCGGGCACGCCCGGTGCCGGATAATCCCCCAGGTGGCTGTGGATATCGATGATGCCGGGCGTCACCCATTTGCCCGCGCCGTCGATCACGGTGGCCCCGGCCACATCCACCGTCTGGCCGATCGCGGTCACCTTGCCATTTTCGAACCGCACGGCGCCGCCGTCGATCCGGCCGCCCTTGCCGTCGTAAATGGTCACGTTGGAAACGACGGTCGCGGCCCCCGGCCACGGCCGGTAGGTGGATTTCACCTCGCCCTCGGCCTCCGGGCTTCCGCCCGGCAGCGCCGCAGGCGGCGGCGCGGAAGCCGCCGGCTTCCCGCCACCGGTCGTCGCACATCCCGCCAGCAGCCCTGCCAGCAACCCGATCGCTGCAACCCGCATCAATTCACCTTTCCGGGATGAACCCCGGCCGCCGCCGGTTCCCCAATCTCGCCTTCGCCGGCGATGTCGTCGTCCTTCAGCGTGTCCAGGTGCATCAGCCGCCTGATCAGCGGGCTGACCAGCAGCACCAGAACCCCGGCTCCGATCGCCATCCAGCCAACCTGCGAATAGACAGCCAGTGTCGATTCCGCCGTCGCCGCGCCGTCATGGCCGCCCGTCGCGCTCGCGATCAGCCCGGCGGCGAAATTGCCGGTGGCGGATGCGAAGAACCAGGTGCCCATGATCAGGCTCGCCATATGCGCCGGCGCCAGCCGGTTCATGGCCGACAGCCCCACCGGGGAAAGGCAAAGCTCGCCTGTGGTGTGCAGCAGGTAGATCAGGAAGATGAAGATCACCGGCGTCAGTCCGCCGCCCGCCGATCCCCACACCAGCACCAGGAAGCCCAGCCCCAGCTGCAGCATCGCCAGCCCGAACTTGGCCGGCGCGCTCGGCTCCAGCCCGCGCTTCGCCAGCGCCAGCCACAGGATCGCGAACAGCGGCGCCAGCGTCACGATGTAGATGGAGTTGATCGACTGGAACATCGAGGCCGGCACCTCCCAACCCAGGATGTTCCGGTCCACCGACCGGTCCGTGAACAGGTTCAGCGATGATCCGGCCTGCTCGAACAGCGCCCAGAACAGGATGGAACCCAGGATCAGGAACATCGCGGCAAAGATCCGGTCCCGGTCCTCGCGCGGCAGCTTCACCACCGCCACCCACATCACATAGCCCACCAGAACCGCGCCGGCAGCGCCCAGCAGCGTGCCCACCAGCGCCTGGTTCTGGATCAGCCACCAGCTGATCGCCACGGCCGCCAGCCCGGAAAGGTAAAGCCACCATTCCAGCGGCAGCCCCGCCTTGCGCGCCGCCAAGGCCTGCGGATTGGGCGATTCCCCACGGCCTTCCAGCCAGGGCCTGCCCACCACGAACACGATCAGCCCCAGCAGCATCCCCACGCCGGCCGCGCCGAAGCCATAGGCCCAGCCATAGGTCTGCCCCAGGTATCCGGCAAAGATCGCGCCAAGCGCGGCGCCCAGGTTAATCCCCATGTAGAAGATGGTGTAGGCCGGGTCCCGCCGCGGATCGGTGCGCGAATACAGCTGCCCCACGATCACCGAGATATTGGCCTTCAGGAAGCCCGAGCCGACGATGATGAAGCTCAGCGCCAGCCAGAACACGTTGATCGCCGGCCCGGATTGCCCGCCGTCGCCTTCCACCGCCATCAGCAGGTGCCCGAATGTCAGCAGGATGGCCCCGTACAGCACCGCCTTGCGCTGCCCCAGCCATCGGTCCGCCAGGTAACCGCCGATCACCGGCGTGATATACACCAGCGCCGTATAGGCCCCGTAAACGACGCTCGCCTGCCCATCGGAAAACATCCAGTGCTGGACGAGGTAGAAGATCAGCAGCGCCCGCATCCCGTAATAGGAAAAGCGCTCCCACATCTCGGCGAAAAACAGAACGAACAGGCCGCGCGGATGTCCCAGCCATGTCGGCCGGCCCGCCTCGCCTGCGCTCACCGCAGCCTTGTCGGTCACTCAAATCTCCCTGGCGTGGGGGCGGCGGATTGGGGGGCCCCGGGCTAAAGCCGTGTTGAGGGCCCCCCAGCGCAACCCCACACGCGGCGAACCGCGCCCGCGCCGCGCCTCCCCCCTCCCAATATCTCCATTGGCCCCCTCCCAATATCTCCATTGGCAAATCCCCCCGCCGCACCGCACAAGGGCCGGTGAAAGGAACCCGCATGAGCCAGCCGACCCGTTTCGAGGGCACAGACGCATATGTCGCGACCGATGATCTGAAAGTCGCGGTCAACGCCGCCGCCACGCTGCGCCGCCCGCTGCTGGTGAAGGGCGAGCCCGGCACCGGAAAGACCGTGCTGGCCCACGAAATCGCCAAGGCGCTCAACACCCCCCTGCTCGAATGGCATGTGAAGTCCACCACCAAGGCGCAGCAGGGCCTGTATGAATATGACGCCGTCGCCCGCCTGCGCGACAGCCAGCTGGGCGACCCGCGCGTCGCGGATATCGCCAACTACATCCGCCGCGGCAAACTGTGGGAAGCCTTCACCGCCCCCGAACTCCCTGTCCTCCTCATCGACGAGATCGACAAGGCCGACATCGAATTCCCGAACGACCTGCTTCAGGAACTCGATCGGATGGAGTTCAACGTTTATGAGACCGGCGAAACGGTGAAGGCGAAGCAGCGCCCCATCGTCGTCATCACCTCCAACAACGAGAAGGACCTGCCCGACGCCTTCCTGCGCCGCTGCTTCTTCCACTACATCCGCTTCCCCGATGCCGATACCATGAAGGCCATCATCGATGTCCATTTCCCCGGCATCCAGAAGGCCCTTGTCCGCGAAGCCCTCACCATCTTCTACGACATCCGCGAAGTCCCCGGCCTCAAGAAGAAGCCCAGCACCTCCGAACTGCTCGACTGGCTGAAGCTCCTCCTCCACGAGGATCTCCCCCTCGACATCCTCCAGTCCCGCGACCCGAAGAAACTCATCCCCCCCTTGCACGGCGCCCTCCTCAAGAACGAGCAGGACGTCATGCTCTTCGAACGCCTCGCCTTCATGGCACGGCGCGAAGGCGCAAAAGGCTGAACAATCCACCCCCTCCCCAGCCGGAGGGGGGAGGATTCAGCCGCCATCATCTGAGATCAGGCCGTTTTTCCGGCCCCATGGTACCCCCGGCCGGACTCGAACCGGCAAGCCTTTCGGCACGCGATTTTGAGTCCGATAGCGGCTAACCCAAGATACTGGATTTTATGCGTTTTTCAAGTATTTTTGCGCTAGTGTGCTAATCTCTGTGCTAATGCAGCCTTCCAGCGGGGGGCTATATAGCCACGCTGGCCGCTCCGAACAGCTCCTCCATTCTGGAGCGGTTCCCGTCCCCCACGTGGGCCACAATCAAAGTGTCCTTTGCCCGGGAGCAGCACACGTAAAAAAGGTTACGGGTGCGAGTAAGCCTGTTTACGTTCCCTTCCTGATCTGCCAGCAGGTTTCCGAACGAATACTGGTTCCAGTTGGCACCCGCGTCGTCGAGGATGACTAAGACATTTTCAAACTCATCGCCCTTCACACCGTGCTTGGTGCTGTAAGGAAGGTGGCTTTCGGACACCGCCCGATAGGTGCTGATTTCCCGAAATGGAAGCGTCAGCAGGGTCTCCATGAAGGTCTGATATCGCTCTTCAGAGCTCCCCGCTTCGGCGTCGGGGTAGTTCTCTGCTAGGGCGTCCGTGAGGTCGTCGAGGATGACCAACAAGCCGGAAGCCTGGATGTGACGCAGCACATCGCCGATGGTGCCCGTCTCTGCCAGCCCGGCCAGAGTGTCCAAGGCTGCTTTCGTTTTGGCCTTTTCGTCGGCTGAGGCGAGCGTCGTGCCAGACCGCTTTAGAATGCCGATGGTCGCGCCGGTCTTCCCGTCCCGCCATTGCTCCACGGCGGCCGTGACCGTTTCGCTGAGAAACTTGGCGATAGGGTCATCGCCAGATTGGAAGTCGTCCTTCGCGAAGCTGCTGCGCGCGTTGTACGCCGACCAGAGGCCCTCGTAGCCAGCCTTCCGGGCAATCAGACGGTGGGTGAGAAACAAAACTTTCAGTTCCTTGCCAGATAGGTCGATGCCAAAGGCGTCGCGTGCCTTCGTCAGCGCAGCGTCCGTGATGTCGGCGGCTGGGTCCAATCCGGCGAGGTTCACATAGACCGCACGTCCATCGAGGTTTTCCCCCGCTGGCCCCTGTTTGATGTCGGTGCGCACCTTGTTCAGCACTTCAATCACTGCCTTTGAGCAGCGATAGTTTTCTTCTTTCTGGATGATTTCGAGCTGTGCTTGCTGGTCCGCTGCAAGCTCCCCCACCCCGCCAGGGTAGATGCTCTGAACCTTATCGCCGAAGAACCCGATGACTGGCTGGGGGGTAGCTTTGTGAAGATAGTCGATTAGGATTTCGATCACTGCGGGATCGGTGTCCTGATATTCGTCGACGAGGATGAATGGGTATCGGGCGGCGACCAGACGTGCAAGCATGGGATGCGAGCGGAACATTACGTGCGCCACGCCCAAAAGGTCATCGTGATAGATGCGACCCTCTAGAAAATTTCCACCCCGATCTGAGTAGCTGACGCTAGAGGCGTCCTTCAGAGCTTCCTCAAGCTCGGCCTGATCCTTCTTCCGTCGGCTGTTGGCCGGGAGCTCCGCGTTGAAGGTCAAAAGCGCTGGCTTCAGCTCTTTCTGGAAAGCCTTGATCGCGTCCCATAGGAAGTCATGAATAGTGGAGACCTTGAAAAGCGCGTCGTGATCCGTTCGCTCGATGATCTCGTTCTTGGCGACGTTTGTGAAGGTGATGCAGGCAACGCGCTGCCCCTCCTGCACGCATGATTTTCGATCGGGCCCTCGGATGAAATCGAGTGCCCGGACCAGTGACGATGTCTTACCGGAGCCCGCCCCTGCATCGATAAGGAAGCTTCGGCGCTCCTTCAGGCAGGCTAGGATTTTTTCGTCTGCCTCGGTCATGTGTTGGCCCGCATACCTGCGAGCCAGACCAGACCGTCCTGAATATATTTGGGGGTGTTCCAGCCAGGGTTCGCCAACAGGTCTAGAGCGAAATCAACCTTGCCCAGCTTGCCGCTGAGGTTCCATCCATCAGCAGTCAGACCCGTCGCCACAGACCTCCCGATAGAGCCACCCGTCGCTTCCAAGTTGGTATGATTGGCGGTCAACCAAGCGACGTTCGCATAGATGAAAGCTTCCTCGAAGGAACGGCCACAAAGGCCGCCTTCATCGACTTGAAATGCCACCTGGATTGTCCGTTGCGTTTTCGCCTCGGCATCGCAACCTCGCAGCTCAGCTAGATCAGCCTTTCCGGGAAGCCAATCGCGGAGTGCAACGTTGCTGGTCCCGACACCCTTCGCCACAGGGCACTTCTTGGAATCGGCATCCACTGAGTCGAGATCGGTTACGATGAGCGTTGGGATACCGAGGAAGTCGATCAGCGGCTTGAACTTATGGGCGTAGGCCCCACCGATTTCCGATACGCTGATGTACTGGCTCGTGAAGGATTCGCAGCCATCTAGCTGGGCGCAGGCTTCGATCATCATCGGCATGAGCAGCCGCTCGACCTGGCCCTCGATGAAAATGGCCTTGTCCGCGAAGAAGAGGTCGCAGTGCGTCATGCGGATGTAGCGCCGCAGGAAGGCGATTACGTTGGGGTCGCCCGCCGCCAACGGAAGCTTCGACAGGTCCTTGACGATGACCTCCCGGCCCGCCCGGCGAAAATATCGCACCGGGCCGAACTCCGATTGCGCGATCATGTGAGATGAATGGGTGGAGAGAAGAACTTGAGGCGTTGTGCCTCCGTCTGCTTCCAAAGCCCTCGAAATCTCGCTGATAAAGACCGTCTGCATCTGGGGGTGCAGGTGAGCTTCGGGCTCTTCAATCGCAATGATATGGACGCGAGGCCTCTCGTCCGGGGAGGCTTCAAGGGTGGCCCGGAAGGACTCCAGCTGGAGCACGATGTAGATGAGGTTTTTGTAGCCGAGGCCGTTATACTTCTCGGGTAGCTCGAACTCCTCGATTAAGCCTTCCCGTCCAGTGTGCTGGCTGGCGTAGAAGATCCGCGCATTATCTCGGTAGATCGTCTCAGCGCTCATCTGAGCCCGCACACGAAGGTCGGGCGCGGTCTGACCTTGCGGGTATCCGAAGCTCTGAAGCCGCGTCGTCAGGCGACCGAATGCCGTCCCATACTTCTCAGTGAGATCGGCGGCGCTGTCGGTGAGCGCGTTCTCAATGGCTTGGTAGCCCTCGGCGTCATCGACTTTGTAAAAGCGCGTGTAATGATCGTGCAGGAGCTTGGAGAGTTTCGCCGACCGACTCGTTTCGTCGTCATCGACGTGACGCTGCGCGGGGACCAGATCGACTTTCAACAAGCGCTTCAGAGACGCTCCGTCTTCCAACTGCACGACTTCAGTACCGTCTTCGGAGACCTTTGCGTACGAGCGCTCATAGTGCCGCGCAAATCTATCCTTCAGGAAGTCGCACAGCGTCTGCTCTTGAACAGGCCGGGTCTCAAAATCGTCCACCAACTGCTTTGCGTTTTTGATACTGTAATCGATCCTGATACGAACGCGATTGGCTCCTGCGTTCAGGTCCATCAGGAGGTCTGTTGCTACGATCAGATCGGCCGGGTCATCGGTATATGAGAAAGTCAGATCGAGGCGCATCCGAGGTGACAACCTACGAACGATCTCGGCCTTGGCCGTGCCATCGGCTGCGACGGCAATCAGGGTCTCAATGCGACGAAAATCTCTATGTCGTAGCTGCGATAGATCGTGAAATGACACCTCCGGCGCTTTCGCTCCAGCGGTGCCGAACACCCGAAGCGCATCCATGACGGATGTCTTACCGCTGTTGTTAGGGCCAACTAAGATGGTTGTCGTTTTATCCTGAGCGAGGTCGAGATTCAGGCGACGCAATAGACGGAAGTTTCTGACGTTGATGGTCTCTAGGCGCACTGCTCAGCCCCCGTTGATAGTCCGGTCAATCAGGGACAAATCCCGATTGGTCGGCATGCAGAAAAGGCATTTACCGTCGCTCGCTTCGGCCCAGACCGCGCCTATGTGTCGCTTCGCGGCCTCGCCTTCATATAGGTGACCGCCCTTGTATTCGACCACGAGGATACGACCGTCCTTTAGCAGCGCGACGAAATCTGGATAGAATTTTTCGTGCGGCAGCTGGAGCCAGAAAGACGACTTCTTGCGTTCCACGTTTCTAATCCAGAAGCGCACCGCGTCGCTCCGATCGAGGTGAACTGCGCAATCGAACTCCTCGCCTGACGGCTGCAAATCTCCAACCAACCTAGTGTAATGCTTTTCGAACTTGGTACCGCCTGCATAGGGCTGATTGGGCGCATATGTTTGTTCGTCGAATATGATCGATAAATCCGCGCTCACTGCGAAATCCGCAGCATTGGCCGCAAACAGAGCGTTATACTGCCCTACTTCCCTCTCACCGCGCAGTTGATCGATCAGGCCCGCAATCGCCTTTCGGAGGTCATACTTGTTCCGGGCCAGAACGGCGAGATCGGTCCCGCTGGCGACAAGTGCTTCGATGGCCTTGCTGATGAAGACAATCGCGCTTGGCTTCGTAATGTCCGGATGAGCGTCTCCATCGACAGGCCGAAGGCCTTCTCAATGCGGATCGCCATCTCCGGCGACAGATGCGCGCGCTCGTTGACCAGAGCTGACAGGGCTGGTCTCGTCACCCCGAGAACGACGGCAGCCTCCGTGACCGATAACCCATGCGCTTTGAGGACCTCGTGTTTCACGAAGCCGCCCGGGTGATCTGCAATTTCCATCATAGTTCTGTGCGCCATCACAGCCTCTCGGTCGGGACAAGTTATCGCAGTGAATTACGGTACAGCGTTTGATGTCTTGTGTAAAGACACACTT
>NZ_JAYRCW010000028.1:0-27298 GCF_041909755.1 Sandaracinobacter sp. | reverse complement strand
CTGGCGTCGGGCAGCAGCGTCACCTCGATGGGCAGCGCGGCGGCCATCATCATCCAGTCGCTGGGCGGCGCCGGCGGGCACCAGAATGGCAGCGGCCGGGCGGCCGACAATGTGGGGGAATCGGCAGGAACCGGCGGCGGCGCCGGCGCCATGACCGTGCACATCGACGGCTCGGTTTCCTCGTCTTCCGGGGATGGTGTCAGCATCACCGCCAGGGGCGGCGATGGCGGATCCACCGACAGCGTCACCTCTGGCGGCGCGGCCAGCGGCACCAAGGGCGGCAATGGCGGCAATGGCGCCACCTCGATCAACTTTGAATCGAGCGGCATGATCGGCGTGGGCGGAACCGCCATTTCGATCATCAATTCGGGCGGCAACGGCAATGGCGGGGCCTATGCGGGGGCCGGCGCCGTCGGCAAGGGCGGCAACGGCGGCGCCGGTGGCAACGGGGGTGGCATCACCGCCGCCGCCGCGCAGATCATCCAGGGCAACATCGGCATGACGCTGGCTGCCAACGGCGGAAGTGGCGGCAACGGCGGCTCTGCCGACGGCCTGGGCGGAACCACAGGCGGCGCCGGGGGCGCAGGCGGCACCGGCGGGTCGATCGGGCTGACGCCGGCCGGGGCCGTTGTCGGCCTTGCATCGGGCATCACGGCGGCGGCCGACGGCGGCGCAGGTGGCAATGGCGCGTCTGCGGGCGCCATCACCAGCAAGGGCGGTGGCGGCGGTGTCGGTGGGGCAGGCGGTTCCACGACGATCACGCTGTCGGGCCAGACGACTTCGATGGCATTTGGCGTGCAGGCATCGGCCAATGGCGGCAATGGCGGCGCAGGCGGCAAGGCGACGTCTGCCACGGATTCCAACGGGGGCAGCGGCGGCACCGGCGGTGCAGGCGGCAGCGGCTCCGGCGGCGCCACGGTGAACCTGCTGGCAAGTGGCTCGGTGACAACCCAGGGGCAGGATGTTCCCACCCAAACCACCGTCATCCCCGGTATCCTCGTCCAGTCCAACGGCGGCGTCGGCGGTGCCAGCGGTTCCGAAAGCGCGGTTGCCGGGCAGGCTGGCGGCGCGGGCATCGGCGGGGCGGGCGGGCTTGCGGTTGCCAACATCGCGGGCAATGTCACGACCTCCGGCTCCTTTGCGCATGGCGTGATGGCGCAGAGCGTCGCCGGCATCGGCGGCGGCGCCGGCCACACGGGCGATGTGTGGTCCACCGGCGGCGCCACGGGCGGCCAGGGCGGCAATGGCGGGACGGCCACGGTGACAAGCACGGGCGGGACGGTCACGACGACGGGAACCGGCTCGATGGGCATCATCGCCCAGAGCGTCGGCGGCGGTGGCGGAGCTGGCGGCAATGCCTCGTCCAACGAGGATTCTCTCGGCGGCGATGCCGGGGCGGGCGGCAATGGTGGAGCCTCCACGCTGACGCTGGCGGGCACCGTGATCACCCGCGGCGATCAGGGCGGAGCCGCGCTGTCGCAAAGCATCGGCGGCAGCGGCGGCGTGGGCGGCAGCGCCAACGGCAATGGCGTGGAAGTCACCGTCACCATCGGCGGCGATGGCAACAATGGCGGCACGGGCGGTGTCGCCAACGCCACCAACAGCGCGCTTCTCACCACCTTCGGAGCCAAGTCGGGCGGATTGATGGCGCAGAGCGTCGGCGGGGGCGGCGGCAATGGTGGCGCCGGCATCGGCAAGACCAATGGCACCAACCTTGCCGTGAACGTGACCATCGGAGGCAGCGGCGGCAATGGCGGCAGCGGCGGGCAGGTGACGCTCACCAACAATTTCCAGGTCACCACCTACGGCTCGGACTCTTATGGCGTGAAGGCGCAAACGATCGGCGGCGGCGGCGGCGAAGGCGGCGCCGCATCCGGCACGGCCAAGGCGACGGCAGGCGGCGACGCCAATGCCATCTCGATGACGGCCTCCATCGGCGGCTCGGGCGGCAGCGGCGGCGACGGTTCCTCCAGCCCACTTCTGCTCACCAACTACGGCTTCGTGGCGACGGCAGGCGACGGCGGCATCGGGCTGATGGCGCACAATATCGCGGGCGGCGGCGGCAACGGCGGCGATTCCTCGGCGGCCTCCTATTCCGACGGCACGACCACGTCGAACACCACGAGTATCACGTTGGGCATGGGCGGCTCCGGCGGCGTGGGCGGAACGGGCGGGCAATCGACGCTGAACAACAAGGCGCTGGTGCTGACACTGGGTGAATCCGCCTATGGCATGCTGGTGCAATCCATCGGCGGCGGGGGCGGCCAGGGCAGCGGCGGGGATTCCTCTGCCAGCACCACGCCCAGCAACCTTACCGGCAAGTTCGTCGTGACCCTGGGAGGAAACGGTGGCGGCGGTGGAACCGGCGGCGCGGCCACAGGCGACAATGCGGGCGGCATCGCCACGGCGGGCGACGGCGCGCGCGGGATGATGGTGCAGTCCATCGGCGGCGGCGGCGGCGCGGCCGGCGGCGCGGCCGGCAAGGCAAACGGCGCCGGTGGGCTCTCCATCGACGTGACGCTGGGCGGTTCGGGCGGCACCGGCGGCGTGGGCGGCTCCGCCAGCGGGTCCAACCATCTGGGCATCCAGACGACGGGCGCCGATGCCGACGGCATGTTCGTGCAGAGCGTTGGCGGCGGCGGCGGAAGCGGCGGCAAGGCGGCCTCCACCAATGGCGGCGCAACCGATGCTTCCGATCTCAACCACCAGTTGCAGACGGGGTTCCAGAAGGGCCTCAACCTGAAGGAAACGGTGACGCTGGTCGCCGGCACGACCGACGTCTATCAGATCGGCGACGGCAAGCTCGCCAGTGTGAACGGCATCTCGGACCTGCAGAAGGTGCTGAACTCCACCAAGGTCGCAACCGTCAGCGACGACGACGGCGATGGCAGCACCACCGGCTCGCTGACGCTGAACCTGAAGATCGGCAACAGTGGCGGCACGGGCGGCAACGGCGGCACGGCGACCGCCTATAACGAAGGCGCGATCCGCACCAACGGCGGCAAGTCCGATGGAATCTTCGTGCAGTCGGTCGGCGGCGGCGGCGGCGCGGGCGGTGCGGTCACCTTCACCGACAGTGCCAAGAACACCGCGAGCATCGTGCTGGGCGGGCAAGGCGGCGCGGCCGGAGACGGCAACAGCGTCCTCCTCACCAACGCGGCCGAAGCCGAAGTCTATACCTCTGGCGCCACCTCCAGCGCGCTGGTTGCCCAGAGCATCGGCGGCGGTGGCGGCAAGGGCGGCATCACCGCCTCCAAGGCCGGAGCGCTCAGCAACCTGACCGTCACATTGGGCGGCACCGGGGGCAGCAGCGGCAGCGGCAAGGACGTGACGGTCAACACCGACGTCAGTTCCTATCTCGGCACGCAGGGCAAGAACGCTGTCGGCATCATCGCGCAAAGCGTCGGCGGCGGCGGCGGCATCACCTCGGTGCTGTCCAAGGACCAGACCGGCCCGGCCGGCGATCCCGATCCGTCCAGCGCCGATGTCTTCGGCTTCCATCTCAGCTTCGGCGACACCAACGCCAGCACGTCGAGCGACGGCGGCACCGTCACCGTTGGCGCCCCGACGGAAAACACCGCCTTCGGGATCGGCAAGATCACCACCGCCGGCCGCAACGCCTATGGCATCCTCGCCCAGTCCGTGGGCGGCGGAGGCGGCATCGTGCAAGGCGGCAATCCCACCGGCACATCCTTTTTCGGCACTGGCACCATGAAGGGCAACGGCAACACGGTTCAGGTGACGGTGGGCAATGCCCTCTCCACATCGGGGGTCGGCGCGGTCGGCGTGTTCGCGCAATCGATCGGTGGCGGCGGCGGTCTGGTTGGCGACACCGGATGGACACAGCAGCGCCAGGCCTTTGCCGAGAACGGCACGCACATCGGCAACGGCGGCAACGTGAGCGTCACGATCGATCCGCTGGGCAGCATCACCACCAGCGCACCGAACACGCCCGGCATCTGGGCCCAGTCGATCGGCGGCGGCGGCGGCCTCGTCAACACCACGACCGGCCCCGCCTATGCCGGCAGCGCCGGCGGCACCGGCACCGGCGGCACCATCGACATCACCGTCAACGGCAAGCTCACTGTCACCGGCATCGCCTCCAACGGCATCCTGGCGCAGAGCCTCGGCGATTCGACTTCCACCTCGCCCATCACGGTAACGATCGGTGCCACCGGCAACCTGCAGGCCGGGGTCGCCACCCAGCCGCAATATGGCGACGGCACCTCCGCAGGTGTCTATATCGACCATGGCGGCCTAACGGCGGCAACGCCGAACAAGGTCACCAACAACGGCACGCTGTTCACCTATGCCGCGGGCACCAACTCGGTCGCGGTTTGGAGCACCGGCGGCTACACCCAGGTGTTCAACAACGGCACCATGGGCGGCGACATCCTGCTGCAGAACAATGGCGGGCAGGGTTGCTTCACCAACGGCACCATGGCCAACGGCCAGCCTGCCTCCTTCGTTTCAGGCGATTCAGTCGCGGTCGGTGCCTGCGGCGTTTCGAACTTCGGGATCATCCACATAAAGGGCTCGACCACCGGAACGACAACCATCACCGGAGACTACACCGGCCATGGCCAGCTGATCTTCGATGCGGACTTCGCCGGAGGCACCGCCGACAAGCTGGTCGTGAACGGCAAGGCGCGGATTGGCGACACCCTCACCATCCAGCCCAGCAGCATCAGCAACCGCTCGGCAAAGCTGCTCATGGCAACCGACACTCTCACGCTCGATCCGTCGCTGGCGATGGCCGACAGCAGCCACCTGTATGACTTCAAGACGCAGGTTGCGGGCAACGAGCTGTCGGTGATGCCGGTCGCCAACTTCGCGGCCAAGGCGTCGGGCTTTGGCGCCAACGAGAAGGCGGTGGCGGCAAATCTGCAAGCCCTGTTCGATGGCGGCGCGTCGGCCGATCTGGCCTTCACCCGGCTGCTCGGCGTGGCCGATGATGCCGGTTACGCGGAGGGTCTCGGCTCTCTGGCCGGTCAGGGGCTGGGGGCGTTCGGTGCCTTCCGCTTCAACAGCAGCCGAACCTTTGCCGCCAACCTCTATGGCGGCTGCCAGGAGCTGCAGCTGCAAAGCCGGACGGCCGACCGCTGCTTCTGGGGACGGGCCCTGCTGAACACCACCACGCAAACGGCGGGAACCGACACGTTGGGCTACACGGCCGACGCTTTCGGCCTGCAGAAGGGGATGCAGCTGCCGCTTTCGGACAACCTCGCCCTCACCGGCTCGATTGCCTATGAGAACACGAAGTTCCGCGACGGCAGGGGCAGCGCCCGTATCGCCGGGGACTCGCTGGTGGGTGGGCTCGGCCTGCTGTTCACGCCGGCCCGATGGGAACTCTCCGCCGGGATCGACGCCGCCTATGGCTGGTACAAGTCTCAGCGGACGATCAACCTGGGGCTGACGGAACAGGTGAATGCCAGGCCCGAACAATCCCAGGTGGGCGTGCATGTCCGGGCGGCGATCAATGTGCTGGATGGCGACAGCATCTTCCTGCGTCCCTTCGTTGAAGGCCATGCCATCCATGTTTCCAACAAGGCCTTCACCGAAATGGGCGCTTCGCCGTTCCGGCTGGCAGTCGAAGGCCAGTCCGACACCGCCTTCATCAGCACGGCCGGGCTGGAGATGGGCACGAAGCTGCCGATCTCGACAACTGTCACGCTTCGCCCGTTCGCCAGCGCGGCGCTGGAATATGGCAGCCCGCGCAGCTGGACGACGACTGCAAGGTTCGCCGACCAGCCGCAGGGCGACAGCTTCGACCTGAAAACGGCGGGGCCGGAAACGCTGGGCCGCTTCAGCATCGGCGCCGACCTTCTGGGTGCAAAGAACGTCGCCTTCTCCGTCCAGTACGCGCCCGAGCTGGGCAAGGGCTTCACCTCCCACTCGGGAACGGCGCGGCTGACCATCGCGTTCTGACCTGAAGATGCCTTGCCGGCCACCTCCTGCGGAATGACTCCGCGCGGGTGCCCGGCAAGGCCGCATCTTCAATCAATACGACAGGGAAACAGGACATGCAGCAGAATCCGAACTGGTTCGACAATGTGGAAAGCCGGCCCCACCCCTGGCCCGGCCTGAACTGGATGACGGCCGCATTGATCCTCGAGGATGTCGAACGCGCACTGGATTTCTACACGACGGCGCTCGGCTTTGTTCCCATCTTCCTGCTTCCGGGCGAGGATGGCAGACTGGATTTCGCGCGGCTCCGGTATCGCGGGATCAACTTCACCCTGAACAGCATGCGCTTTGACCCCGGCCTTCGTCCGCCATCCCCTGACGAGACAGCGTCATTCGCATTCTATCTTTATGTGGACGATCTGGCGCAGGCAGCCTCGGCGATGCAGGCCGGTGGCGCGGACGTTGCGATCGGCGCACGACGGGAACCCTGGGGCGACATGCGCGCCCGGCTGGTCGATCCCTATGGCTATGTGTGGGATCTGGCACAGAAAATCTGATGATCATGCCGCAGCAGCAGCCGCTGCCTGAGGGATCAGCCGGCACTGGGGCAATCCGGCGATCAATCCCTGCCCCGACGAGGAAGGATCAGGACGATGATGAAGACAGCAAAAGCCGCACTCGCCCTCGGCCTGCTGGCTGCCCCTGCAGGCGCCTTCGCGCAGGAACCGGTGCAGAATATCGACCCCCAGCGGCACGGCAACCTCGCCGCCGCGCAGGATCTCACCCGGCAGGCCTATGATCGGCTCAGCCTCGCGCAGAAAGAGAACCACAACAACCTGGGCGGCCATGCCGACAAGGCGAAGGAACTGCTGCGCCAGGCAAATATCGAAATCCGCCTCGCCGCGGATGCAGCCAACCAGCGCTGATGAACAGGGAAGCGGCCGGATGAAGCCTTTTCGATCTGTCCTGATCGCATTCGGCCTGCTGGCCGCCACCCTTGCCAGCGCGAACGACGCCACTGAGGCACCCGGCACGATATTGAGCGAGGAGGCCATCGGCGGCGCCCCGGACGGTGCGACTGCGTATCGAATCCTCTATGGATCCCGGTCGGAGGATGGCGCTGACCTCGCCGTTTCCGGGCTGGTGATCGTGCCGGCGGGCGATATCCCGGTGGGTGGACGACCCGTCGTCGCCTGGGCGCACCCCACCACCGGAGTCGTGCCCGCCTGCGCGCCATCCCGTTCGCCGCTGCGCTACATGATGATCCCGGGTCTGCGGGATATGCTGAAACGGGGCTTCGTGGTGACTGCGACCGACTATCCGGGCACCGGCCCGGGCGACGTGCAGCCATTCCTCGATGGCCCCGCCGAAGCCCGCGCCGTTCTGGATTCCGTGCGTGCGGCAGCCCGGATCGAAGGATCAGGCGCCGGACATCGCTTTGCGCTGTGGGGACACTCGCAAGGCGGGCAGGCCGTTTTGTTCGCCGGCGCGCTGAAGGCCGGATATGCCCCGGAACTGGAGCTTGCGGGCGTCGCGGCGGCTGCGCCGGCAACGGACCTTGCCGCGCTGTTCCGCGACGATATGGGCACGAAGGGCGGGAACAACCTGACCGCGCTGGCGCTCTGGTCGTGGGCGCGGACGGAAGCGGCGCCTTTCGAGCCGATTGTCAGAGCGGAAGCCGTGCCCGCCATCGAGGCCGTGGCGGCCAGGTGCATCGACGTGTTGCTGCCCAGTCCTTCGAAGCGCGCGGCGGACAAGGTGCTGGCAAACGGTTTCCTGACCGTGCCGGACGTGGCCGTCGTGGAACCCTGGCGCAGCATCATCGCCCGCAACAGTCCCGGTCTGCTGCCGGCGCATGTGCCACTGTTCCTGGCGCAGGGTGGGGCCGACGTCATCGTCCGCCCGTCTGTCACCCAAGCCTACATGAAGCGGCAGTGTGGCGCAGGCGGCAGGGTCAAGCTCCTTGTCCACCCACAGACTGGCCACGGATGGATTGGATCAAAAAGTGCGGAAACCGTTGTCTCGTGGATCGAAGACCGGTTTGCCGCTCTGCCAACCCCGGATGATTGCATTTTCCCAATGCGCTAGAAAACCTTCAGCACTTGCAGTCGCGGAAGTCGTGCCCAGTTGGCTCTTGAACGGCACCCGGTATTCGGACGGCCGCTTTCTGCGAGACGGACACAGCATTTCGAGGAGAAGACGAAAGGCAGCCTCGAGCCGGGCAAGCCTGCCGATTTCGAGATCCTCTCCGCCGACCCGACCGCGGTGAAACCCGAGGCATTTGCGGATAACAAGGATACTGAGACCCTCAAGGAGGGCCGCACGATCTTCGTTCGAAGGCCCGGCGCAGTTGTATCGGTTCGGGGGCATCCAGCGTGAGTGCGGCGCGGCTCCGCGCTTGGTTGACGGCACAAGAACGGCGGGATTCTCTGTCGAGAATAACCCGGCTTCACTGTGGTTTGCTTGATGGTTGGGCGATCAGCCAGCGAAGCCGAACAGCCACTCCTGCCCTGCCCGTTCGATCGGCAGGTTCGCCTCGAGAAGAGGTTGGCGATTGATATTCCTGCGGTTGGGAGCCCTCGACGATCGCTTCGACAATCCGGGGGCTGAGCCATCCGCACCGCCCGATCCCGGGCCTCAGACGCATACTTGTTCGTCGTCTTGCGCCAACTCCTCCTTCCGGGGAATTGGAGACTCCGGCAAACCCGGCGCGGTTCAACCGGCGATTGCCTTCAGTCTGCGTGAATCCACAGCGTATGGCTGTCGATCCTGAGGCGCGTGATCGCCCGCCATGCCTCCGCGCTGGCCACGACTTCGGCCAGCGCGGCCTCCTGCGCCAGCCTCTGCACATAGAGCCGGTCCGACAGATCCAGTCCGCCCAGCGCATGGCCTTTGCCGGCGCGGGCCGCCGCCGATGCGCTGGCCTGCGCAGCCCGGTGCGCATCCTGCCAGGCCGCATAGGCGGCAGACGCCGTCGCGACATCGCGGCCGGCGAGCGCCGAAATCTGCTGCCGGATGGCGACGGCCTGGGCTTCGGCGGCGGTTGCCTGGGCGCGGGCCTGATCGGCAAGCGCGCCGCGATTTCCACCCCCCAGCGGAATGCTGAACAACAGGCCCACGCCGCGCTCGGCACCGTTGCGTTCGGAAAAGCCCCGGATTCCGATGGACGGATCGGCGAAGCGGTCGCGCCGGCTCCGTTCGGCAAGCAACCCGGCCTGATCAGCCTGGGCGACGGCCGCACCGATCTCGTGGCTGCGCGCCACCACATGCGCCCCAAGTTCCGTCAGCCCTTCGGCCGGCACCTGCGGGGCCGAAAGCGCGGGCGCCCGAGCGGGCAACGTCAGCCCGGGAAACCGGGCCGCCAGCGCGACGCGCGCGGCTTCTTCCCGACCAGAGGCTGACCGCGCTGCGGACTGCGCCAGCGCAAGGGCTGCATCAGCCTGATCGGCCTCCAGCGCCGAAGCATCGCGCAGGGCCAGCCGCCGCTTGACGGCGTCGGCAGTCTGCCCAAGCGCTGCGACCGCCTCGTCGAGGATGGCCCGCTCAGAGGCTGCGCCAACCCAATCCCACCAGTGGTCATTCAGGCTCACGGCCGCCTGGTGGCGCGCGTCTTCCGCCATGTTTTCGGCAAACAGGACGCCGGCGTCGCCGGCCTTCCGGTCAAGCCCGGCCTTGCCCGGCAGGCGGACCGCGCGCGTCAGGCTGGCATCATATTCCGAATAGTCGCCTTCGCGGTCCACCCGGCGATTGAGGAGCGATGCCGCGGCGATGAACTCGTGGCTGCCGGCGGCCATGGCGCGCGCCTGTGCGCGCGCCGCGTCGGCCCGGGCGTTCGCGGCCATCACCTCCGGGTGATTGTCCAGCGCGAGTTCCACGGCCGCCGCGTCGGGCAGAACCGGTTGCGCCGCCAGAGAGGCGGAGAGCGGCGCCGCCACAAGCAGGGCAAGCATCAGGCGCTTCATGCTGCGGCTCCCTCGGTCAGGTATCGGTCTTCACGACCCTCTCCGAAACGGGCGTACAGCAGCGGCAGCAGCACCAGCGTGAGCAGGGTGGACGAGACAAGCCCCCCGATCACCACGATCGCCAGCGGCTTCTGGATTTCAGAGCCGGGGCCGGTCGCGAACAGAAGCGGCACCAGACCGAAGGCCGCGATGCTTGCCGTCATCAGCACCGGCCGCAGCCGGCGCCGGGCCCCCGATATGACGGCCTCGGCCAGCTCCAGCCCCTCCTCGCGCAGTTGGCGGATATAGCTCACCATCACCAGCCCGTTGAGAACGGCGATGCCCAGAAGGGCGATGAAGCCGACCGACGCCGGCACCGACAGATATTCGCCGGAGGCCCAGAGCGCGAGGATGCCGCCCACCATCGCAAAGGGGATCATCAGCAGGATGAGCACGGCGGGCCGGGCCGCCCCGAAGGTCGCGAACAGCAGCGCAAAGATCAGCCCGAGCGCCACCGGCAGCACGATCGACAAGCGGGTCGCGGCGCGCTGCTGGTTTTCGAACTGGCCACCCCAGACGATCCGATACCCCTGCGGCATCGGCACTTCGGCGGCGATCCTCGCCTGGGCTTCCTCCACATAGCCAACGATGTCGCGCCCGGAGACGAAGGCCTGCACCAGCGCAAAGCGGGAACCCTGCTCATGCTCCAGCTTCACCGGGCCTTCGGTGCGCGCCATCCGGGCCAGGTCGCTGGCCCTGGCCTGCACACCTGTCGGGCTCAGCATCAGCTGGTCGGCGAACAGGGCGGCGTCGCTCGCCACGGCTTCCGGGCCGCGAACCACCACGGGGATGCGGCGCAGGCCATCCGAAACGGTGCCCGCGGGCAGTCCCTCCACCTGCGCCCGCAGGCTGTCCTGCAGGGCATCCACGGGGAATCCCGCCCGGCCGGCCGCCAGCCGATCGATGTCGAGCGACAGATAATCCACCTTGTCGTTGGCGACCGTGATCACCTCGGTGGCGCCCTCGATCGCCACCAGCCGCTTTTCGATTTCGCCCGCCAGCCGGCCAAGCTCGTCGAGATCGGGGCCGAAGATCTTCACGGCCAGATCGCCGCGGCTGCCCGTCAGCATTTCCGATACCCGCATTTCGATGGGCTGGGTGAAACTCGGCTCGATCCCGGGGTGCGCCACCAGCACCCGGCGAAGCTCGTCCACCAGCCAGACCTTGTCGCCGCGCCATTCGTCGCGGGGCTTCAGCACCAGGAAACTGTCGGTCTCGTTCAGGCCCATGGGGTCCAGGCCAAGCTCGTCGGAGCCAACTCTGGCGATCACGGCCTCCACTTCCGGCACGTTGGAAAGGATGGTGCGCTGGACCGCCAGATCACTTTCCACGCTGTGCGCCAGCCCGATGGAGGGATGTTTCGCCAGCTGCACCAGCACCGTTCCCTCGTCCAGCGTTGGCAGGAAGATCTTGCCGACCTGCGTATAGGCGAAGCCGGCCAGCAGCAGCGACGCAGCCGCCACCGCCATCACCAGCCGCTGCCGGACGAAGGCGCCGCCAAGCAGCCGTGCATAGGCCGGAGAGAGGCGCTGCATCGCCCACGGCTCATGATGGCCGCCGTCTGCCTTCAGCCCCCACGACGCCAGCACCGGGATCAGCGTGAAGGCCAGCAGCAGCGATCCGCCAAGCGCCATCACGATGGTGAGGGCGACCGGCGCGAACAGCTTGCCCTCCAGGCCCTGCAGCGCCAGCAGCGGCAGGAACACCAGCATGATGATGACGATTCCCGAGGTGACGGGCCGAATGACTTCGCTGGTCGCCACCAGGATGCGGTTCAGCTTTCCGGTTCCGCGATGCTTCGGATCCGCCAGCCGCTCGACGATATTCTCCACCACCACCACCGCGCCATCCACCAGCAGCCCGATGGCGATGGCCAGCCCGCCAAGGCTCATCAGATTGGCGGTCAGGCCGAAGCCGCGCATCAGGATGAAGGTGATGAGCGCCGCCATCGGAAGCGCCGCCGTCACGATGAGCGCCGCACGCCAGTCCCCCAGGAAAAGCAGCAACAGCAGGACAACGAGTATCGATGCCTCCAGCAGGGCTTTTTCCACCGTGAGAACGGCGCGCCCGATGAGGTCCGAGCGGTCGTAGAAAGCGACGATCGACATGCCTTCCGGCAGCGTGGGTTCGAGTTCGGCCAACCGGGCCTTGACGCCGGCGACCACGTCGGCCGCATTGGATCCGCGCAGGCCGATCACCAGCCCCTGCACGGCCTCGCCGCCGGCAGCCCCGGTCTTGCTGTCGGATTCACTCCGCGTAACGGCGCCATAGCGGGTTAGCGTGCCGATGCGGACGGCGGCAACATCGCCCACCCGGACGACTGAACCGCCCGGCGCCTTCAATGGAATGGCGGCAAGATCCTCCAGCGTCTGCACGGCGCCGACTGCGCGGACGATCAGGGCGGATTCGCCGTCGGCCAGGCGGCCCGCCCCATCGTTGCGGTTGCCTGCCGCCACGGCGTCGGCCAGATCGGACACGCTGATGCCGGCCGCCGACATGGCGGCGAGATCGGGCACGACTTCGAAGGTTTCCACAAAGCCGCCCAGCGCGTTGACGTCCGCCACGCCGGGCACGGTGCGAAGCGCCGGCCTGATCGTCCAGTCCAGCAGCCGGCGCTTTTCGGCAAGGCTCTGCGGCCCTTCGATGGTGAACATGAACATGTCGGACAGCGGCGTCGAGATCGGCGCGAGGCCCCCTTCCACGCTGGCCGGCAGGTCGCCCTGCACGGCGGCAAAGCGCTCGGCCACCTGGCTTCGCGCCCAATAGATGTCGGCGGAATCGGAAAAGTCGATGGTGATGTCGGCGATGGCGTATTTCGCCACCGATCGCAGCATCCTCTGGTCCGGAATGCCCAGCATCTGCTGCTCGATCGGGGTGATGACCTTCGCCTCCACCTCTTCCGGCGTCATGCCCGGCGCCTTCAGGATCAGCTTCACCTGCGTCGGGGCGATGTCGGGGAAGGCATCGATCGGCAGGGTCGCGAACGACCAGACCCCGATGGCGGCCACCAGCAGTGAAAGCGCCAGCACAGCCACCCGGTTGCGGAGCGACCATTCGACAAGACGGCGCAGCATGTCAGTTCGCCGCCTGCGACTTCAGCTCGGGCAGGCCCGAGACCGCGACTGTCGCGCCGGCCGCCACCCCCTCCACGATCATCGCCCGGCCATCCGCCACGCCGCCCACTGAAACGGGCACCGGCCGGAACCCCTTGGCGCCCCGCACGAACACCACGTCCCGGCCATCCAGCCGCGTGACCGCAGCGGACGGAAGGGCGACAGCGTCGCCGCCCGCATCGCCAAGGATGGTGACCGTCAGCGACCGGCCTGAAACCAGCCCAGGCGCCGCGCCGATCCGGGCGATGGCCCTGATCGAACGGGTCGCCGGATCAAGGCCGGGCGCGACAGACAGGATTGCGCCCCGCCCGCCGTCCGGCAGGACCACCGCCATACCCGGCCGGATCCTGTCGGCCAGCCGCTCTGGCACTTGCAGCTGCAAGGCATAGCTGTTGCCGGCGTCGATCACGAAGGGGGCCGTCATGCCGTCCAGCGGGCCACCGGTCTCGACTGCAACGCGAGAGACCCGTCCGGCGATGGGGGCCACCAGCCTGACGATGCCATCGGCCGAAGCCCCGCCGCGGGCAAGGATGCGGGCCGCCTCTGCCCGATCGACTTGCGCCTCACGCAGCGCCGCGCGCGCCTCGTCGGCCCGGGCCCCCGCCACCACGCCTTCGGCCGCCAGCCTTTCCATCCGGCGGGCATTGGCTTCGGCCAGGCCCGCACGGGCGTCTGCCCGCGCCCGATCAGACGCGAGCGAAAGCGCCTCCCGGCTCACCACCGTTGCCAGCAACTGCCCGGCCTGCACCTCCTGCCCCTCGATCACGTGCAGTTGCCGGACGGCGCCCGAAAAGGGCGCGGTCACCGCAACGCGCGAGGCCGGCGGCAGGCTGACGGTGGCTGGCACCCTGGCCAGCGGCGCATCAGCAGCCGGCGTAGCAACGGCCGTTTGGGGGGCGGCTGCCTTCGGCGGCGGCGCCGCCGGCGGCGGTGCGGCGTCACGGCCGCAACCGGCCAGAACCAGTGGCAAAAGGGCGGCGAGCAACAGCGGGCGATGGCGGATCATGCGCCCCTGTTGCCCGATGAAGCTTGCACGAACCTGTCAGTCTGTCAGCTTGGTGACAGGGAGCGCAGCTATCACATGGTCCTCCGGAGGTTTGATGCGCCTGCTGCTGGTGGAAGATGACGTCGAGCTGTCCAGCCGCCTGACCCGACGGCTGGAGGCCGCCGGCTTTGCCGTCGATCACGCCTTCGATGGCGAGACGGCAGCCGAGTGGCCGGATCTCGATCGTCTGGGGGTTCTCATTCTCGATCTGGGGCTGCCGAGCCTTTCGGGGACGGATGTCCTGCGGCACTGGCGCAGGGCCGGTGTGCGCACGCCCGTGATCATCCTGACAGCGCGCGGCAGCTGGCAGGAAAAGGTGGACGGGTTGAATGCGGGCGCCGACGATTTCGTGGTGAAGCCCGTGCAGTCCGAAGAGCTGATCGCCCGCATCCATGCCATCGTCCGCCGGGCCCAGTCCGGCGGCGAGCCGCTGCTGGAGGCTGGCGCGATATCGCTTGATCCGGTCGCGCATACGGCAAGCCGGGGCGGCCGGGCGCTGGATCTCAGCCGGCAGGAATTCCGCCTTCTCGAACTGTTCCTGCGCCGGGCCGGGCATATTCTCTCCCAGTCCGACCTTCTGGAACAGCTCTATGCGCTGGAGGCCGAACGGGACCGGAACGCGCTGGAAGTGCAGGTAAGCCGCCTGCGCCGCAAGGTGGGGCGCGGCGCGATCACCACGGTCCGTGGCCTCGGGTACCGGTTCGAGCGATGACCATGCCGAAGCCGCCAGTCCCGGGCAGCCTGCGCCTCCGGTTCATCGTTGCGATGCTGGTGTGGATCGTCGCCGGGCTGGTCGTCATCGGCCTCAGCACGTCGGCCCTGTTCCGCCGCCATGTCGAGCAACAGTTTCACGAGGAACTGCAGGTGCATCTCGTCGAGCTCGCGGAGCTGACCCGGCTGGAGCCTGACGGCAGCATCACCCTTGATCGCCCCTTGTCCGATCCGCGCTATGCGATGCCCAACTCCGGCTTCTACTGGCAGGTGGAGCGCCATGGCGCGCCCCCGCTGAAATCGGCGTCGATGCCTGCCGGCGCGCTCGATCCCTCCCTCGCCCACCAGCCGGATATTGTTCACAGACTGGCGCCGGGCCCGACCGGCCCCACCATGACCTATGGGTTTGCTCGCACTGCGCCCGATGGCGGCAGCGAACTGCATTTCCTGATCGCCACCGACGAGCGCATCCTGAACGAAGTCATCCACGCGTTCGACGCCGAGCTTCGCCGCTGGCTGGCGCTGCTGGCGATCGGCCTGCTCCTCACCGGTGCCATCGTCATCATCTACACGCTGAAACCGCTGGAACTGCTGGGGGCGGCGGTGGCGGCCGTGCGCTCCGGGCATGCCCGCCGCATGGCAGATGGATGGCCACGGGAAATCGCCCCGCTGGTGAGCGACCTCAACGGCCTGCTCGACCAGAACGAGGCGATGGTGGCCCGCGCCCGCGTGGAGGCCGGGAACCTGGCCCACAGCCTTCGGACCTCGCTGGCGATCCTGACGGACGAGGCCGAAACACTCGCGAGCGGCATATCCGGCGACAGCGCCTCAACGCTTCTGGAGCAGTGCCGCCGGATCGCGCGTCAGCTGGACTGGCACCTGGCCCGCGCGCGGGCAGGTGGGCGGATCGGCGCGGGCACACGGCTGCCCGATGCGCTTGTCCCCATCTGCACCGCGATGGAGCGGTTGCATGCCGCGCGCTCGGTCCACTTCTCCATCGCGGCGTCGCCGCCGACATCATTGGCCATCGAACCGGAGGACTTTGCGGAGATCGCCTCCAACCTGTTGGACAACGCGGGCAAATGGGCGGCAGGCCATGTGCATGTCGACTGGCAGACGGATGGCGGCGTCTGCCGTATCTCAATCGCAGACGACGGCCCCGGTATCCCGGAAGCCGCTTTTGAGAAGGTGTTCGAAAGCGGGAAGCGGCTGGACGAACAGACGCCAGGTCACGGCCTTGGCCTCGCCATCGCCCGGGATCTGGCGCAGCATTACGGGGGAGAGGTTGGTCTGCGCGGCCGGAACGACGGCGCAGACGGGCTGGTGGCCCGGATCACCCTTCCGTTGACAACCGGGCATCTGACCGGCGTCGATCAGACGGACGGCAAATCCTGACCACCCGAGGCTTGGGGCCCCAGGCCCGGATGCCGATGAGGCATCCTGGCCGGCATAGTCCGCCGGATGCCGCTGTTCATTTCTGCGCGCCAAAGGCAGTCTGTCGTGACTGTCCGGCCGCTGTGACCTGACAAGCGTGAACCATGTAGCGCAAGGCGGAATACAAGCCAGCCGTCAGCGCACCATGCAGTTCCAGATCATTGATTTTCCTGAAATTTTATACGCTCAGGCAACATGCCGCCTGAAAAGCCCCTGGCAACAAGCCAGAGCCCGGCAATCAGTTGGACCAGAGCGAGCGGCACCAGGAACTGGAATAGCACCTCGCCATTCAGGATGCCCGTAAACACGCCCGTCATCTGCGAGGCGGTCGCCAGAAGTCCGGCAATCGCCAACCACCGGGGAACCCAACCGCTGCGCAGCAGGATGGCGTAGAGGATGAGCGCGCCGGTTCCGCCGAGCAGCAGATGCGGGTAATGCAGGCCGTCGCGCTGGAGCGTCACCAGCGACCAGACGGGTTCCGCAAGCCCGGCCAATGCGCCGTGGGGCGCCGCTAGCATCGCATCGCCGAGAGACCGGAAGAGCTGGTAGCTGGCGAGTTCACCGCCGCCCATGCCGAACGACGCGGCCCTGAGGGCGAGGAGCAGGAAGGCAAGCCATGCGAAGGGCTTCGCCAGCAAAAGCTGGCAGACAAGGGCGGCGATCGCGACCGAGACAATGCCGGAGACCATGCCCACCAGCACGATCAGGCTGACGAGCCCGGGCTGTGACGATGCCCCCGCGAAAAGGCCCATCGGGCCGTCGCCTGTCCGGATCATCGGCTGCAGGTAGAAGTTTGAACCGATGTCGAGGGCATATCCAAGGAGGATGCCGGCTCCGATCCATCGCCCGGAACTGGTCAGGTCAGTCATGTCGAGGCCTTCTGCGGTTGGGGAGAATTGTGGCCGGTGCGACCGGCAGGACGCTGCCCGAGCCAGTTTCGAGCAAGATGCACGCGCAGCAGCCAGAAGATGAGCGCGCCAAGCGTGAGCAGCGAAGGCGCCAGCAGAACCGGCGAACCAGCCATGAAGGGGAAGACATCATCCTGCTGGCCGAGAAAGAGCGACGTCACCGCGAGGAAGCAGGCGGCCAGCATCCGCCAGAGGTGCCGCGCAAGGCGATGGCGTGCGGACAGGGGCGCCCGCAGCAGCAGGCTCAGGTCGAGTAGCAGCGAGACGGCCGCCGCGGAGCCGAAGGCCAGGTAGCCCGCAGTCCCGGATCCCTCGAACGCCCCATCAGGCGCACGGTTCGCCATCATGGCCCCATGGGCAATCAGCAAGGTGGCGGCCAGCCCGATCGCCATCAGCTGCCACGGCGGCCTGCGCGACGTCGCGCCGCGCATCTGCGCCGCCTGGCGGGAGGAATGAACGAGATAGAATGTCCATATGGCAGCGCCGAGGCTCAGCCGGTCAGGCTCCCACGCGGTGAGAATCGCCGCGGAAACCGCCATCGCCGACATGGAGAGGCAAAAGGCATTGCCCGCCTTTGCATGCAGCCCGCCGGCGCCCTTCCGGCTTGCCATGGCGATCAACCCGGACACGAGCGCGACGGCACCGGCCGCGACATGCGTGACGAGCAGGGGGGTAAAGACGGCAGCGGCCAGACTCATCCTGCTGTCCAGGCGTGCCCATTGGGGCGGGACGTAGCTGGCGGACGGAAATCTGCGAACGGGCAAGACATGGCGTTCCTCTTATTGACATTGTCAATTTGTATTTCTCAATTGACGATGTCAATATACATCCATGAAGCGCGGATATCGGCACGGAAACCTGAGATCGGCGCTTGTCGCGTCCGGACTTGAACTGCTGGATGCCCAGGGGCTCGAAGCGGTCACGATCCGCGCGGTCGCGCGGGCGGCCGGCGTTTCACATGCCGCGCCGGTCAATCATTTTGCGGACCGGCGCGCTCTGCTGACAGCCATCGCGACGGACTGCCTGCGCGAGTTGATGCAAGGGATCGAGGCCTGCCAGCAAACGGTGGTGACGGCGCGAGACAGGATCTTTGCCCTGGTCGATGCGTTCCACGCCTATGGCCTCGCAAATCCCAATCGCTACCGGCTGATGTGGCGGCAGGACATGCTCGATGCGGCGGATCCCGCACTGAAATCCCTGACGGATGGCCTGTTCGAGCTTGTGGCGGAGTCGATGCAGCCTTTCGGCGATCCGCCGGAAATCAGTGCGATGAGTCGGATCGTTGCGATCTGCTCCGCGATCCACGGCTATGTCCTGTTCCGGATCGACGGCGCGTTCGAGGGGCATGAGGACGAGAAGAGCGGCGAGCCACGGCATCGCGCCGTGCTGGAGGCGCTTCTGCCGTGACAGGCGGCAAGCCCCGCCGATCCTTCGGGACAGAATGGTTGACAGCGGCTGAGTCGAATCCGGATAAGAACATATAGTGAACATATGGCCCCACAAGCTGATGACAGACAGGCGCGGATTCGCCAGCTGCTCCGGATTTCCGGGCAGGCTGGTGCGCATGTGCGGGGCGGGCATGTCTCATCCGGCCATGAAGGGCTGGACGCGGCGCTTGGGGGCGGACTTGGCCGCGGGCAGCTCCATGAACTGTTCGCCGCAGACAGAGAGGATCCGGCCGGCGCGGCCGGGTTCGCGGCGATGCTGTGCCGGCGGCTTGGCAGGGCCTGCATCTGGCTGCGCGAGGCGCGGGCAGAGACGCGGCTGCAGCTGTTCGGGCCGGGCCTTTCGGGCATCGGCCTCGATCCGCAGCAGCTGCTGCTGGGCGTCTTGCCCGATGCCGATGCCGTTCTTCGGGCGGGCGCCGATGTGCTGCGCTGCCCGGATGTGGGCGTGGCGGTGATCGAACTGTGGCGCAATCCCCGCAACCTTGGCCTGACGGCCACGCGCCGGTTCCAGCTGGCGGCCGAAGCCTCTGGCGTCACCGCGCTGCTGCTGCGGCTGGAGGCCGAGCCGTGTGCCAGTGCGGCTGCCACGCGCTGGTCGGTGCGGTCGGTCGCCTCGCGGCCGCTGGAGGGCAACGCCCCCGGACGGCCGGCCATCGAACTGGACCTGCTGAAGCATCGCGGCGGCGGGCGCGGGCGCTGGCGGCTGGAGTGGGATCGTGACTCCGCAAGTTTCCGCGACCTCGATCGAGCGGCGCTTCCTGGCGATGTGGTTCCCCTTCCTGCCGACAGACCGGTGGCGGATGTCTTCCCCATGCGGAAAGCCGGATGATGCACTTGTTCTGGTGGCGACCGAGCGCAATGCCCGGCGACTGACGGCCGCCTGCCCGCAGGCGCGGAAACTGGGGCTGGCGCCGGGAATGACGCTGGCTGACGCGCTGGCCCGCGTGCCCGGCCTCCGCGCGGAGCAGGCCGATCCGGCAGCCGACGCGCAGCTGCTGCTGCGCCTGTCTGACACCGCCCTGCGCTGGTCGCCCATTGTTCAGCCCGATCCCCCAGACGGCCTGCTGATCGACATCGGCGGCTGCGCGCATCTGTTCGGCGGCGAAGCTGCACTTGCCGCCGATGCGCAAAGGCTGCTCGGCGGGTATCTGGCCGTGCGCCACGCCATCGCCTCCACGCCCCTGGCCGCCCATGCGCTGGCGCGCTTCCCGGTTTCCGCCGCCGGCGAGGCGCAGGCGATCCGGCTGCTGCCGGTGACGGCGCTGGGGCTTGCGCCAGAGGCCGAAATGGCGGTGCGTCGCGCCGGGCTGAAGCTGGTGGGCGATCTGGCGGACCGGCCGACGGCCCCCTTGTCGGCCCGTTTCGGCAAACAGGCGACCTATGCGCTCGACAGGCTTCTGGGCCGGACGGACAGCCGGCTTTCGCCCCGGCGCCCCTTGCCGGCGCTGCACTTCGCGCGGCGCTTTGCCGAACCGATCGCGCATGTGGACAGCGTGCTGGGGGCGGTTGACGGATTGGCGGCGAAGGCGGCGCTGGCTTTGGAACAGCGCCATGAAGGCGGGCGCGGCTTTGCCATAAGCCTGTGTCGAAGCGACGGCGAGGTGCGTGAACTGACCATCGAGACCGGCCAGCCCACGCGCGATCCGGCCCTCCTGGCCCGGCTGCTGCGCGAACGGATCGAGGCCCTGTCCGACCCGCTGGATCCCGGCTTCGGGTTCGATCTGATCCGCTTTGCGGTGGCGGCGACGGAGCCGCTTGGAACCGTGCAGGCCGATCTGGATGCCAGCCGCACGCAGGGGGAAGCGCTGTCTGCCCTGATCGACCGGCTGAGCGCGCGCCACGGCCGTGATCGCATCCGCAGGCTGCTGCCGGTCGATACGCATGTGCCGGAACGTGCGGTCCGTTCCATTCCGGCGCAGGCGAGCAACCCTGCCCCGGACTGGCCGCTTCCCCCGGCTTCTGAGCCGCCGCTTCGCCCCCTCTGCCTGCTGGACCCGCCGCAGCCGATCATCGTGATGGCCGAAGTGCCCGATGCACCGCCGCGCCGCTTCATCTGGCGCGGACGTCACCATGTCGTGGTTCGCGCCGAGGGGCCTGAACGCATCGCCGCGCCCTGGTGGCAGATGGCCAGCGAGGGGCGGCCCACACGGGATTACTACCGGGTGGAGGACGAGGCCGGGCGACGCTTCTGGCTGTTCCGGCGCGGCCTGCACGAGCGCGAGGCGGGGCACCCGAGCTGGTTCATTCATGGCCTGTTCGCATGACGGACTTCGCGGAACTTTCGGCCGCCAGCAACTACAGCTTCCTGCGCGGGGCCAGCCATCCGCACGAGATGGTGGCCGAGGCGTTGGCGCTGGGGATGGCCGGGATCGGCATCGCGGATCGCAACACGGTGGCAGGCGTGGTGCGCGCGCATGTGGCGCTGCGGCAGGCGTCCGACAAGGCGGTGGCGGCCGGACTGGAATTGCCGCCGTTCCGACTGGTGGTGGGCGCGCGGTTGGTGTTTGCGGACGGCACGCCGGACATTGTCGCCTATCCGCAGGACCGGCGCGGCTGGGGGTGGCTGACGCGGCTGCTGTCGCTGGGCAACCGGCGCACGCAGAAGGGGGATTGCGAACTGCGCCTGGAGGATTTGCTGGCGCATGGCGAGGGGCTGCTGCTGATCGCCTTTGCGTCGCAAGCGGATGCGCCGGCGCTTCGGCAACTCGGGCAAGCCTTCCCGCGTCGATTGTGGCTGGCGGCGACCATGCCCCGCAATGGCCACGACCAGCGGCGGCTGGAACAGTTGCGGCGATTGGGACGCGACCTCTTCATCCCCCTGATTGCCACGAACGATGCGCTCTATGCCGTGCCGGAGGATCGGCCTCTGCACGATGTGCTGACCTGCATCCGCGAAAAGGTGACGATCCACACGGCCGGGCGCCGGCTGGAAGCGAATGCCGAGCGGCATCTGAAATCCCCGGCCGAGATGGCCCGCCTGTTCGAAAGCTGCCCTGAGGCGGTGTCAGAGAGTTTGGCATTGCTGGGCCGTATCCGCTTCTCGCTGGACCAGTTGGGCTATGAATATCCGCACGAACCGGTGCCGGCGGGCTGGGAACCTCTCAGCTGGCTGAAGCATATCGTGCTGGAGGCGGCGCATGCGCGTTATGGCGATATGTTGCCCAGAGGCGTGCAGGCCCGGCTGGCCGAGGAGTTCGACCTGATCGAGCGGCGCAACTATGCCTGCTATTTCCTGACCGTCCACGATCTGGTGAAGTTCGCCCGTGCGCAGGGGCCGCCGATCCTGTGCCAGGGGCGCGGCTCGGCCGCCAATTCCATCGTCTGCTTCCTGCTGGGCATCACCTCCGTCGATCCGGAGAAATACGACCTGCTCTTCTCGCGTTTTGTATCGGAAGATCGGGCCGAGCCGCCCGACATCGATGTCGATTTCGAGCACGAGCGGCGCGAGGAGGTGATGCAGTATGTCTATCGCCGCTATGGCCGCGAGCGGGCGGGCATCGCCGCCACCGTCATCCACTATCGCCCGCGCAGCGCGGTGCGCGATGTGGGCAAGGCGCTGGGGCTGTCCGAGGATGTGACGAGCCGGCTTTCGTCGACCGTATGGGGCAGTTTTTCCAGCGAGATGGAGGAGAGCCGTTATCGCGAGGCGGGCGTTGATCCGGCCAACCCGCAGATCGCCCGGCTGGCGAAACTGGTGAACCGGCTGCTGCACTTTCCCCGCCACCTGTCGCAGCATGTCGGCGGATTCGTGCTGACGGAGGACCGGCTGGACGAGACTGTGCCGATCCACAATGCGGCGATGGAAGACCGCACGTTCATCGAGTGGGACAAGGACGATATCGACGCGCTGAACCTGATGAAGGTGGACGTGCTGGCGCTGGGGATGCTGACGTGCATCCGCAAATCCTTCGAGCTGATGCGCGCGCATGATCTGGGCGACCATGATCTGGAGCTGGATGGAACGACCGAGGACGCGGCCGTCTATGACATGCTGTGCAAGGGCGACAGCGTGGGCGTGTTCCAGGTGGAAAGCCGGGCGCAGATCAACATGCTGCCGCGACTGAAACCCCGCACGATCTACGACCTGACGATTCAGGTCGCCATCGTCCGCCCCGGGCCGATCGAGGGGGATATGGTGCATCCGTATCTCAGGCGGCGGAGCGGGTTGGAGAAGGTGGACTATCCCGCCCCTGCGCCGCCCCATGATCCGGATGAACTGAAAGCGCTGCTTGGCAAGACCTGCGGCGTTCCGCTGTTTCAGGAGCAGGCGATGAAGCTCGCCATCGTGGCGGCCGGCTTCACGCCCGGCGAAGCCAATCAGCTGCGCAAGGCGATGGCCACGTTCCGCAATGTCGGCACCATCCACGAATTCGAGCCGAAGATGATCGAAGGCATGGTGGCGCGCGGCTATGAACGCGCCTTCGCCCAGCGTTGCTATGACCAGATCAGGGGCTTCGGCAGCTATGGCTTTCCGGAGAGCCACGCGCTGGCCTTTGCCAAGCTCGTCTATGTCTCGGCGTGGATCAAATGCCACCAGCCGGCGGTGTTCGCCTGCGCCCTGCTGAACAGCCAGCCGATGGGTTTCTATGCGCCTGCCCAGATCGTCCGCGACGCCCGCGAGCATGGGGTGGATGTGCGCCACATGGATGTGAACGCCAGCCACTGGGACAACAGCCTGGAGCGCGATGCCGTGGGCGCCCCCGCGTTGAGGCTCGGCTTGCGCCAGATCGACGGCTTCCACGAGGCGTGGGGCAATCGTTTGGCGGCTGCCCGGGCGGGGGGCAAATTCACCGGCATTGAAGAACTTGCCCGCAGGGCGCGGCTGCCCTCTCGCGCGCTGCACCTGCTGGCGGATGCAGACGCCTTCCGGTCGCTCGCGCTCCCCCGCCGGGAAGCCCTGTGGCAGACCCGCCGGACCCCTTCCGATGAATTGCCGCTGTTCGCCGCCGCCGACGCCCGCGAACTGGGCGAAGAGGCAGACATGGCGCTGCCCGCCATGCCCGAAAGCGAGGAGGTGGTGGCCGATTACCAGATGATCCGCCTGTCGCTCCGGCAGCATCCCATGTACTTCCTGCGCGACGAACTGCGGGGGCAGGGCATTCTCTCCTGTTCAGAAGCCGCCGACGCGAAGCCTGGCCGCCGCGTGGCGGTGGCGGGTGTGGTGCTGATCCGCCAGCGGCCCGGCAAGGGCAACGCCATCTTCGTGACGCTGGAGGATGAAACCGGCGTCACCAACCTGCTCATTTGGGCGCGCCAGTTCGAACGCCTGCGCCGCCCGGTGATGTCGGCCCGGCTGATGCGGGCCGAAGGCATCCTGCAGCGCAGCCCCGAGGGCGTGATTCACCTGATGACCGACCGCGTGGACGACCTGACGCACATGCTCGGCCAACTGGAGGAAGCCCAGGCGAACCCGACGCCGCCGAACCGCGCCCGGCATCCGCGCAACGTGCGCGTGCTGCCGAACTCCCGCGATTTTCACTGACGCCGGCCCGTCACCCCCACCGACAGCCCGAATGCAGGGCGCGCCTCAGCGCACCCCCATTCCTGCGCGCGCCTCAGCGCACCCCCATTCCTGCGCGCGCCTCAGCGCACCCCCATTCCTGCGCGCGCCTCAGCGCGCGACATTCACCACCTGCGGCACCATGAACTCCAGCAGGCCCTCCATGCCGTTTTCCACGCCGAAACCGCTCTGCTTGTGGCCGGCGAACGGGGTTCCCGGCGTCAGCTCCAGATTCTGGTTCACCCAGATGGTGCCGGTTTCCATCCGCCGGGCGATGTCGATGCCGGCCTGCACATCCTTGCTCCACACCGCGCCCGCCAGCCCATATTCGCTGGTGTTCGCCCGCGCGATCACATCGTCCACATCCCGGAAGCGCAGCATCGGCAGGATCGGGCCGAACGCCTCCTCCTGCACCACGCGGCTGTCCTCGGGTGGGTTGTCCACGATCGTCACGGGGATGAAATAGCCGCCGTCCGGCACGTCCGCGCCCTGCAGCAGGGTCAGCCCGCTCGCCTTCGCATCCTCCAGCAACTCCAGCACGCGCTCATACTGTCGCTTGTTCTGGATCGGCCCCAGCACGGTGCCCTGTTCCGCGCCGTCGCCCACCTTGATGGCCTTGGCGATCCCCACCAGCCGGTCGCGCAGCCCCTCATACACATCCTCATGCACATAGAGCCGCTTGGTGGCGACGCAGATCTGCGCGGTGTTGAAGAAGGCGCCGAAGAAGATCTTCTGCGCGATTTCGTCCAGGTCCACGTCGGGCATCACGATGGCGGCGTCGTTGCCGCCCAGTTCCAGCGTCACCCGCTTCAGATCCTTGGCGGCAGCCTCCATCACCTTCTTGCCCGTCGCGGTGGAGCCGGTGAAACTGATCTTGGCAAAGCCCGGATGGCTCGTCATCCACACGCCCAGCTCGTCGCCGCCCGTCACCACGTTCAGCACGCCCGGCGGCAGGATCTGGCGGAAGATCTCACCCACCTTCAGCACGCACAGCGGGGTGAAGGGCGAAGGCTTCAGCACCATCGTGTTCCCGGCCGCCAGCGCGGCCGCCACCTTCCACATCGACAGCATCACCGGGAAGTTCCACGGCGAAATCGCGCACACCACGCCCAGCGGTACATAGCGCGTCTCGATCCAGCGGGTGTCCGTCTCTTCCAGATGCACAGGTGGCGTCATCTGCGAAAAGGCCATCAGCCAGGCTGCCCCGCCCTGGATTTCCTGCTTCGCCGCATCGGTCGGGCGCCCCTGCTCGCGCGTGAACAGCCGCGCCAGCGCCTCCGTATGGCCCATCAGCGCCTCGCCGCACTTGCGGATCAGCGCCTGCCGCTCCTCGATGGCCATTGCCTTCCACGCCGGAAAGGCCGCCTGCGCGGCGGCAACCGCCTCATCGAGCTGCGCGCGCGAACAATCCGGCGCCTGCGCGAACACCTCGGCCGTGGCGGGGTTCACCACATCGATCCGCCCCGCGCCATCCACGCCGCGCCCGCCGATCGTCATCTGATAGCCGGTTTCGAAATCCATCTGCCAAGCCTTTCCTGCGGGTTCAGTCAAACAGCAGCACGGGCTTCACCGTGCCGCCCTCATGTGCCTCGTGAATCGCCCGGTTGATCTCCGCGAAGGGATAGGTCGTCACCATCCGCTCCACCGGCAGCGCGCCGGATCGCGCCCAGTTGACCAGCTGCGGCAGGAAATCCGCCGGCACGCTGTCGCCCTCGATGATGCCCATCACCCGGTGGCCGAAGGTGATCGCCTGCGCGATGGCAAGGTTCAGCGTCGCATCGAACTGCGCAGGCACGCCGATCAGCCCCAGCGTGCCCATCGGTGCCAGCATCTGCAATCCGGCCTGCAGCGCGCCGCCATGGCCGCTGGTGTCGATCACATGGTCTGCCCCCAGCGGCGAAATGGCGCGAACGGCCTCTGCCGTGTCGCCGGCGGCCGGATCGATGGCGTGATGCGCGCCCAGCGAAAGCCCCAGCGCCCGCCGGTCCGCGCGCGGCTCGATCAGGATGATGGTGCGGCAGCCGGCGATCTTTCCGCCCATGACGGCCGACAGCCCCACCGCGCCGCCGCCGATCACCACCAGCACATCTTCCGGCCCTGCCCCGTGCGATCGCAGCACCGCGCCGGCGCCGGTCTGCACGCCGCAGCCCAGCGGCGCCAGCATGGCGAGATCGGCATCCGGCGGCAGCTTCACCGTGTTCCCCACCCGGGAAATCGCATGGCTGGCGAACGAGGACTGGCCGAAGAACTGCCCGCCCAGCGGCTCGCCCGCCAGGCTCAGCGCGGTGGTCCCGTCGGGTCGGACAGGGGCATAGTTGCGCATCGGGAAATCCTGGCAATAGGCCGGGTGCCCCTCGGCGCAGCGGCGGCAGTGGCCGCAGCTGTCGAACGTCAGCAGCACCTTGTCGCCGACGGAAAAGCCCTCGACGCCCGGGCCGACGGCCTCGACGATGCCCGCCCCTTCATGCCCGAACACGGCCGGCAGCGTCATGCTGGCCATCCCGGTCGCGAACACGAGGTCGGTATGGCAGATGCCCACGGCCTTCACGGCCACCCGAAGCTCCCCCGCGCCCGGGGCCGCCACCTCGATCGTCCGGAGCTCGAACGGCCCCATCGGCTGATGAACCACCGCCGCGATTGCCTGCACCGCTTCCGTCACGTCCGTTCCCTTCCACTGCGTCCGCATCTCCGTAGCGGCATGGGTGGGCGACCGTCGCCTGTCGGAAAATGCGGGCGCGGCGACCGCCCGGCCTCTCCTTCGGCGTCAGCCCAGGCCGTCCACCAGAATCACCCGGTAATCCGCCCCCTGAAAGCGGTGTTCGCGCGCAGCCGCATAGGCCGGGCTCTGATACCAGGCCTTCGCCGCCGCCCTGTCCGGAAACTCGATCACCACAACGCCATCGGCAGCCGCGCCTTCCAGCGTCTCGCAGGCGCCGTAAAAGGCGAGCGGCTTCAGGTCATGCCCGTGGCGCGCCTCGCCCGCGCCTTCGGCATAGCGCTTCATCGCCTCGGCATCGCGAAGCTTTTCACGGATCAGGATCATGTAGGCCGGCATGCGCAGTCTCCCCGGATTTCCCCTCGTTGACGGGCGGTAAGCTGGGCGATCGGGGGCGCCTTCGTCCACCCGCCAAGGTGGTCAGGGTGCGGCCAATTGCCCTCCCCCGCCTTTCGTCATGGCAGCCCAAAGGTTTACAGGGGCGTCAGCTTTGTCCATTGTGGCCCTGTTGGGGC
>NZ_JAYRCW010000027.1:16872-28412 GCF_041909755.1 Sandaracinobacter sp. | reverse complement strand
TGGGTCGCCAGCCGCGTGTGGAACGGCGATCAGGTCGATTACGGCCTGACATTCAATGAAACGCCCGCCCTGCTGCGGGTGACGATGGGGAGTTACAAATGACGAAGACCGCCGCGCTGATGGCGCTGCTGCTGGCAGGCACCGCACAGGCCGCCAGCTGGACCCGCACTGCGAACGGCGTGTCCGTCTCGCCCGATTCCGGCGCCGCGAAGACCGTCACGGTCAGCGTCCATGGCGACGGCATCCTGCATGTCGTCGCCGCGCCCCATCAGGCGACGGCCCCGCGCGAAGGCAGCCTGATGGCGCCCGCCCCGCCCGCCGCGACAAGGTGGAGCGCCCGCGAGGCGAACGGCCGGGTGCTGGTGCAGACCACGCGCGACACTGCCGAGATCGACCTGAAGACGGGCCATGTCCGTTTCCTTGCGCCGGACGGCGGCGTGCGGCTCGCACAAGCCGCCGATCCCATGTTCGCGCCCGTGACTGTCGATGGGAAACCCTATGTCTCCGTCTCGGCGCAGTTCAACCGCGGCACGGACGAGGCGATCTATGGCCTGGGCCAGCACCAGCAGGGCGTGATGAACCAGCTGGGCGAGGATGTGGAGCTTGCCCAGCACAATATGGAAATCGCCATCCCCTTCATCGTCTCCACGAAGAACTACGGCCTGTTGTGGGACAATGACGGCATCAGCCGTTTCGGCCGCCCGGTCGCCTATCCGCTTCTGGGTTCCGCCACGAAGGTCATGTCGAACGGCAAGCCCGGCTTCACCGCGCGCTATTATCTGGGCAGCCGCCTCGCCGTCGAGCGGCAGGAAGCCACCATCAACTACCAGTTCATCCGCGACCAGACGAACTGGCCGGAGGCCGCGAAGGCGAAGACCACTGCCGCCACCAGCGGGCAGAACACCGCGGGCAATGCGGTGGAAACCCAGCGCGTCGAATGGTCGGGCGAATTCACCCCGTCGGCCGCCGGACTGCACCGCTTCCAGCTCTATGGCTCCAGCCACTACCGCCTCTATGTGAACGACCGGCTGGTGCTGGATCGCTGGCGGCAGAACTGGAACCCCTGGTTCGCCAACGCGGATGTGGACCTGCCCGCCGGCAAGCCCGCGAAGATCCGCCTCGAATGGGAACCCAACGCCGGCTACATGGCGCTGTTCCATGCCGAGCCCGAGGCAGAGGCCGATCGCAAGTCTGTCCGCTTCACCTCCGATGTCGGCCGTGCGGTGGATTACTGGTATGTGCCGGGCCGCAGCATGGACGATGTGATCGCCGGGCTGCGCCACCTCACGGGCAAGTCCGCGATGATGCCGAAGTGGAGCTACGGCTTCTGGCAATCGCGCCAGCGCTACAACACGCAGGCCGAGCTGCTGGACGTGGTGCGCACCTATCGCAAGCTCAACATCCCGCTGGATGCCATCGTGCAGGACTGGTTCTACTGGCGCGAAGATGACTGGGGCAGCCACCGCTTCGATCCGAAGCGCTTCCCCGATCCGCAGGCCATGGTGGACGAGGTGCATGCCGCCAACGCCCGCATCATGATTTCCGTCTGGCCGAAATTCTACCCGACGACCGACACCTACAAGGAACTGGCGGCGAAGGGCCTCGTCTACAGGGGCAATCTCGAGATGGGGAACAAGGACTGGGTCGGCCCCGGTTACCTCAACACCGATTATGATCCCTATTCGGCCGAGGCCCGCGCCATCTACTGGCGGCAGGTGAAGGAACGGCTCGCCACCTACGGCTTCGACGCCTGGTGGCTGGACGCGACCGAGCCGGACATGCACTCCAACCTCTCCATCGAGGAGCGCATCGCCACCATGGGCCCCACGGCGCGCGGCCCTGGCGCTGAATTCTTCAACAGCTTCCCCCTCGTCCATGCCGAGGGCGTCGTCGCCGGCTGGCGCGATCTGAAGCCCGATGTCCGCCCCTTCATCCTCACCCGCTCCGGCTTCGGCGGCATCCAGCGCACCAGTTCCGCGCTCTGGTCGGGCGATGTCGCCAGCCGCTGGTTCGATCTCGGCGCGCAGATTTCGGCGGGGGTGAACCTGTCGCTGTCGGGCGTGCCCAACTGGACGCACGACATCGGCGGCTTCGCGCTGGAGGATCGCTTCCTCAACGCAAAGCCCGGCTCGGCAGACCTTGCCGAATGGCAGGAGCTGAACCTGCGCTGGTTCCAGTTCGGCGCCTTCACCCCGCTGTTCCGCAGCCATGGGGAGCCACCGCACCGCGAAATCTATGAAATCTCGCCCGAAGGCTCGCCCATGCGCGCCTCCATGGTCTGGTATACCGAGCTGCGCTACCGGCTGCTGCCCTGGATCTACAGCCTTGCCGCCGACACCTACTGGAAAGACGGCAGCATGATGCGGGCGATGGCGATGGACTTCCCCGCCGACCTGAAGGCCCGCGAGGTGACGGATCAGTATCTGCTGGGCCGTGATTTCCTCGTCGCCCCTGTCATCGTCCACAAGGCGCGCGAACGGCAGGTCTGGCTGCCGGGCGACGTGCGCTGGGCGGATTTCCACAGCGGCGAGCGTTTTGCCGGCGGACAGCCCATCAACGCCGCCGCCCCGTTCGAGCGCATGCCCCTGTTCGTGCGCGAAGGCGCGATCATTCCCATGGGCCCCGTCCGCCAGCATGTGGCAGACAAGCCCGGCGCGCCGGTCACCCTGCATGTCTATACCGGCGCAGACGGCCAGTTCTCGCTTTACGACGACGACGGCAGCAGCGAGGCCTTCCGCAAGGGCGCCTACAGCCGCATCGACATCCGCTATGATGATCGCAGCGGCACCCTCACCCTCGCCCCGCGCGAAGGCCGGGGGTGGGCGGGGATGCCCGCCGCCCAGCAGGTCAACATCCGCTGGGAAACGCCGGGGCGGGCGCTGGATCTGAACGGCGCCGCCGATCAGACCGTCACCTACACCGGCCGCGCCATCCGGGTGAAACGCCGCCCCCAAGGTTGACTTCGCGCAATGCGGGCCGCCACACCCGTCCGCATTGCCGAACGGCACAGTGAAGGAGCAGCGCATGAAGGGCTATGTCGACAACATCGAGCAGGTGACCGAGGACAACGGCAATTTCCGCCATGTCCTCTACACCGGCAGCCGCCTGCAGCTGGTCGTCATGTCGCTGCAGCCGGGCGAGGAGATCGGCGAGGAAGTCCATGAAGACGGCGACCAGTTCTTCCGCTTCGAAACCGGCGCCGGCGAGGTGCTGATCGACAAGGCCTGGCACAAGGTCGGCCCCCACTTCGGCGTGGTGGTGCCCGGCGGCGCCCGTCACAATGTCAGGAACACGGGCAGCACGCCGCTGAAATTCTACACCATCTATGGCCCGCCCGAACATGTGGACGGAACCATCCACAAGACCGCCGCCGAAGCCGGGGCCGCCCACGAACATTGGGATGGCAAGACGACCGAGTAGCCGCCGGGGGGCCGCGCATCAGCCTTTGGCACGCGGCGCTTCGCCGGCATGCTCATCCCGCCCGCGCCGGGGCCCGCCCGGCAAACAGCGGCGCGATTGCGGCAGCCGCCGCTTCGGCCTCCGCCCTGTCCGGCGTCTCGTCCGCGATGCCATAGCCGAACATTTCGCTGGGGCCGGCCTGTTGCAGCACGATGCCGTCCGGCCGGGGCAGCAGGCTGATGTTGCGATAGAAGATGGAGTATCTCAGCTCCGGCTGGGCGGGCAGCCAGGCGATCTGGCCGCGCACGGGGATGATGCTGTCGTCCGCCCACAGGTCGCGGGCGCCATATCCGGTGCAATTCACCACCACGGGCTGGCGCAGCCGGGCGAGGTCGGCCGGCGTATGGAAGACCATCGGCTCGATGCGGCCGCCTTCCATCAGGAAGTCGGCCATCAGCCGGCGGCCAAGTTCGGCAATGTTGAACGTCAGTGACGGCGCCAGACGCGCCTCGGCCACCGGGAAGGGATGGTCCTGTGCCGTCAGCGGACGGGATCGGGGGGTCAGATCCCGCAGGCGGCCGGGGAAGTGGGCGAAATCGATCGCGCCTGCCGGGGGCGGGGACGGCAGCGACCGGTCGGCGTCGTGCAGGATATACAGGTCGCTCCACAGCACCGGCTCGCCTGCCATCCCGACATAGCCCAGATGCGCCGCCCACGACGCCCGGGCCATCTGTTCCCACAGCGCGGGAAAACCGGCGCCCATCCGCGCGACATCCGCGATCCGCGACGCGGGGGACCATGTGCCCGTTGCCCGGGCGGAGCGCGTCTGCGGCAGCCGTTCCTTCGCGTAGATGGTCACCCGCGCACCGGCGCGCTGCAGGGTGATGGCGCTTGTCAGCCCGATGGCGCCGCAGCCGATCACGGCGACGTCGCGCGTGCCGCCTTCCATCGCCTTCGCCGCGGCGATCGCGGCAGAGCCCCACGAAAGCGACCAGCCGCTGCCGCCATGGCCGTAATTGTGCACCACGCGCTTGCCGCCGACCGTCTCCACATCCATCCGGGGCCCGGCGGCGCGGAAGGGCCTCAGGCAGACGCTGATGTTGGTGATGCGCGCCATACGCACATCGATCGGCGGCAGAACCGGCTTCCCGAAGCCCTGCAGCGCGGGCTGCCCGGTGAGTTTCGGCGCACACCCTGCCAGCCCGAGTGCGCCGATTCCGGCGAGCATGGTGCGCCGGTTCTGAACAGACATGGTCATCTGGCCCTGTTGTCGGCTTTCCGGCCCCTACACCAGCCCCTCGCCGTCCAGCCGCACCACCGGCACGATGCCCGGCCCCGGCGGCAGGTCCAGCTGCAGGCCGCCGCCATCCTGCCGGAAGGGAACCGGCCTGCCGCCGGGCAGGGTCGCGCGCTCCACCCGCCCGGCGGATCGCGGGAGGGCGGTGATCGTCGCCGGCCCGGAGGGCGCCTTCAGGAACAGGGCATAAAGCGCCCCGCCATTGGTGGTGAAGCGGATATCCTGCGCCGTGAAGGGCTTTGCCGCCCCCTCGGTCTGCATGCCCGCTTCCAGCCGGGTCGGCCCCTCGCCAAACCGCCGCCAGGGCCTTGAGCCGAAGATCGCCTCGCCGTTCGCGGCGGTCCAGCGGCCGATCTCGTCCACGATCCGCCCGGCCTCGGTATCCAGCGAACCGTCGCCGGGCTGCGGCACGGAAAGCAGCAGGTTGCCGTTCTTGGACACCACATCGGCCAGCCGCTGGATCACCTGCTCCGCCGGCACATAGCTGCGGTCCCGCAGCCGCGCCTCGTTGTAGAACCAGTCGCCCAGGCAAGTGCAGGTCTGCCAGGGCCGGTCGCGGATATCGGTCACGAAGCCGCGCTCCACATCGTCCACCAGCCCGGCCGCCTGATGCGGCAGCAGCTTCTTGGCGGTCAGCACCACTTCGGTGCCGCCATGCCAGTCCACCGCCCGGTTATAGTAGTCCGCGGCCGCCTCCAGCCCGATGGGGCCGAACGGCAGGGCATAATTGTCCATATAGACGATGTCGGGTCGGTACTTCTCCACCAGGTCCACCTGCCGCAGCAGCCAGCGGGCGGCATAGCCGGCGTCCATCGGCGGCCCATGCTCCACCCAGCGGCCGCTGGTCTCGTCGTGGAAGCGGGTCATGGCCCCGATGCTGGAAATCCCGGCCGGCGGCACGATGTGCGGCCCGGTGTACAGCAGCTGCGGGTCCAGCCCGTCCCACCACCTGCCCTTGCCGTCCGCCGCCGTCAGCCGGAAGGCGTCATAGCGCTCCCCCCGTCTCGGCCCTTCCGGATCATAGCCATAGGCCGTCTGATACCAGTGCCAGGCATGGCTGGCATGGTTCGAGATCCCGAACTTCAGCCCCGCCTTCCGCGCCGCCCGTTCGAATTGCCCCACCACATCCCGCTTCGGCCCCACCCGCAGGCTGTTCCAGGGGTGATAACGGCTGTCATAGCAATCCAGATTGTCGTGGTGGCACCCCAGCGCCATGAAATAGCGCGCGCCGGCCGCCTTGTAGCGATCGACCAGCGCCTGCGGATCCCAGCGTTCGGCCGTCCACCGGTTCTGGATCTCCATGAACCCCGTGTCCGCCGGATGGCCATAGGTGCGCAGATGATGCGCATACATGGGGTGGCCCTGCAGATACATGAAGCGGCCATACCAGTCGCCCTGCGCCGGCACAGATTGCGGCCCCCAATGCGCCCAGATGCCGAACTTCGCATCCCGGAACCAGTCCGGCACCCGATAGCCCGCCGCCAGCCCGGCCCAGCTCGCCTCGATCGGGCCGGTCGCCACGCCCATCGGGCTCGCCGCCAGCGCCGCCTTCGCGAACGGCAACGCCGCAGCCCCCATCAGCAGCTCCCGCCGCGCGATCATCGGTTTCTCCCGCTCTTCCATCTCCACTTTAATTGTCATACCTATTTCCCGAAATGCGTCAAAGGCGAAATGGGGGAAGGCGATGAAGGCAATCCATGCGGCGCTGGCGCTGCTGATGCTGCAACCCGCAGCGGCGGCCGAAAGCCCCTGGCGAAACGCCGTGGTGGGCGGCGGCGGCTTTGCCCCCAACATCATCGCCAGTCCCGCCCAACCCGGCCTGTTCTACCTGCGGACAGACATGGGCGGCGCCTATCGCCTCGATCCCGGCAGCAGCCGCTGGGTGCCGCTGCAGGATGCAAACTCCGTTTCCAGCTACATGGGCATCGAGAGCATCGCCGCCGATCCCCTGAACCCTGACCGGGTGTGGATGGCCGCCGGGATGACGGCCCGGCAGCCTGCCGCCATCTTCCGCTCCACGAACCGGGGGCAGGATTGGGAGGTGATCGAAACCCCCTTCCGCATGGGCGGGAACGAGGATGGTCGCGGCATGGGCGAACGCCTCGCCGTCGATCCCGCCAATCCGCAACGGCTGTTCTTCGGCTCCCGCCACGACGGTCTGTGGCGATCCGACGACGCGGGAACCAGCTGGGCGCAGGTGGCGGGCTTCCCGTGGAAGGGCCTGGGCACGCCGGCGGAGCGGCAGCCGACCCATGGCGGCGTGAGTTTCGTGCTGTTTGCAGGCCGCACGATGTACGCCGGCATCACCGATCCCGGCGCGCCCCGGCTGCTGCGCTCCACCGATGGCGGCGAAAGCTGGACGATCGTGCAGGGCGGCCCGCCCGCCGGGCTGTTGCCGGTGAAGGCCGTGGCCGACGAAGGGGGTCGCCTGTTCCTCGCCTATGCCGACGGAATCGGCCCCAACGGCATCACCAGCGGCGCCGTCTGGCGGCTGGATAGCGATCGCTGGCAGGATATCACCCCGCAGAGACAAGGCGGCGCGGGCTATATGGGCCTGTCGGCGGCACACGGCCTCGTCGCCGTCGGCACGGTCGGCCGCTGGATCCCGGACGACACCGTCTGGCTGTCCCGAAACGGCGGAGACAGCTGGGAGGATCTTGGGCCCCGGTCCCGCCGCGATGTCTCCGCCGTGCCGTTCCTGGCGGGGCAGCCCGCCGCCGGCGGCACGACCGGCCCGGAATTCGGCCACTGGATCGCGGGCGTCCTGCTGGATCCCGCCCGGCCCGGCCGCCTCGCCTATGTCACCGGCGCCACCATCTACGCGACAGACGACGCCCGCGCCCCCGGCCCGCTGACATGGCGGCCCTGGGTGGCCGGCATCGAGCAGACGGCGATCATCACGCTGGCCAGCCCCACCGCCGGCCCGCCGCTGGTATCCGGCTTCGGCGACATCGCCGGATTCGTCCACGCCGATCTGGCAGCCTCGCCCCGCCCCGGCTTCTTCAACCCCTTCCTCTCCAACACCAACAATCTGGATTTCGCCGGCCGCCGGCCAGACATCTGGGTGCGCTCAGGCAGCCTGTGGGAAGGCCGCCCGCGCGACGCCACGCTCGCCTGGTCGGCCGACGGCGGGCAGAGCTGGCAGCCGCTGAAAGTGCCGGCCATCCGCCCGTCGGACGATCAGCCCGGCAAGCGCCACGATCTGGAGGGCAACGCCCCCATCCATGTCTCGGCGGATGGCGAGGTCTTCATCGTCTGCACCCCCGTTCCGCTGCGCACCCCCGATCGCGGGCGCAGCTGGGGGCTGATGCAGGGCGTCACGCTGGAGGATTGCCCGGTCGCGGACAAGGTCGATCCCCGGCGCTTCTACGCGCTGCGCTTCAACGCCAACCAGATCGTCGCCAGCACCGATGGCGGGCAGAGCTTCATCGGCATGCCTGCCACCGGCCTTCCGCCCGAACTGTGGAAGGCCCGCACCTACAACCGCGAAGCCCCCCGCACGCTCGTCGTCGATCCGCTGCGCGCCGGCGACCTGTGGCTGCGGCTGGGGGAAGAGGTCTGGCGCAGCCCCGATGGCGGCAGGCGCTTCCGCAAGGCTTCCGGCCGGATGAAGGTGGAGTTCTTCGGCCTGGGCCGCCCAAGGGCAGAGACCGACCCCGCCACCCTGTTCGTGATCGGCACGCTGGATGGCACGCGCGGCATCTGGCGCTCAACAGACGAAGGCCGCAACTGGCTGCACCTGAACGACGACGCCCACCAGTGGGGCGGCCGCTTCCGCGTGATCAGCGGCGATCCCAAGCAGTTCGGCCGCGTCTATGTCGGCACCGACGGCCGGGGCATCCTCTGGCGCGACAGCGACTAGGCCGTGCCTAGCCCTCCGCCACGTCCAGCAGGCGCAGCGTCTCCGCGATCAGCCCGTGCGACAGCGTCGCCGCGTCCTCGGCCCGGCCGTCGCGGATCGCGTCATGCACCGCCATGTGCAGCGCGACATCGGCCTTGGGCACCTGTTTCACCTCGTTGGTGACGGGAATGCTCATCGCCAGCGCGCTTTCCACCATCGGCCCCAGCGCCTGGAAAAATCGGTTTCCGCTCGCCCTCAACAGCGCGACATGGAAGGCGATGTCGGCCACCAGCGCCCTGGCCGGGTCGGCCGCCATCGCCTCGCCCGCGATGCGGATCGCGGCGATGTCCTTCGCGTGCCCGCGCAGCGCCGCCAGCCGCGCGGCCTCCGGTTCGATCGCCAGCCTCAGCCGCGCCAGATCCTTCAGCAACCCCATGTCGGTGGTCGCGCCGCGCATCCAGCGCAGCACGTCCGGGTCCAGCAGGGACCATTGTGACCGGTCGGTGACAATGCCGCCCACCCGGCGGCGCGGGGCGATCAGCCCCTTGGCGCCCAGCATCTTCAACGCTTCCCGGACGCCGGTGCGCGAAACGCCGAACTGGTCGCACAGATCCAGCTCGGATGGCAGCACGCTGCCCGCCGGATGCTCGCCGCGCACGATGGCGCCGCCCAGCGCATCCGCCACACGGCCGCTGACAAGCACTTCAGTCGCCATCCTGCCCATCCCGCAATTCCATCGTAAAGTCATACATTTGCAGCATGGCAATGGCAAGGAACAGGCGCGCGCGCCGGGCAGCGCACGCCGAAGCGGTTGATCCGCAAGGATTGATACCGCTATCCCCGCACATGATATCGCAGCCATGCCCCGGCGCGGGGTGGCGCATGCGGGCCCCAAGGCGCTAAAGCCCATCCGCCCGCGACCGGATCTGAACAGGAGTTTGAGACATGCTGAGTGGCGACCTCTTCATCGGCGGCGAATGGCGCGCCACGGCCGCGCGCTTCCTCGCGCAGAACCCCTCGGCAGCGGCCGCAATTCCCCAGCCGGGCTTCGCGCAGGCAACCGCAGCCGACGTCGCAGACGCCTGCGCCGCCGCCGAATCCGCGTTCGAGGAATATGCCGCCCGGCCGCTCGCCGACCGCGCCGCCTTCCTCGACGCCGTCGCCGCACAGATCGAAGCGCTCGGCGACGCCCTGATCGAACGCGCCCATCAGGAATCGGGCCTGCCGCTTGCCCGCCTGCAGGGCGAACGCGGCCGCACCACCGGCCAGCTCCGCCTGTTCGCGAAAGAGGTTCTGGAAGGCGGCTGGCAACAGCTGCGGATCGACACCGCCGATCCCGCCCGCACCCCGCCCAAGCCGGATCTCCGCCTGCGCACCGTCCCGCTCGGCCCCGTCGCCGTGTTCGGCGCCTCCAACTTCCCGCTCGCCTTCTCAACCGCCGGCGGAGACACGGCTTCGGCGCTCGCCGCCGGCTGCCCGGTCGTCGTGAAGGGGCACCCCGCCCACCCCGGCACCTCGGAACTGGTCGCCCGCGCCTTCGAGGCCGCGATCCGCAAGACGGGCATGCCAGCCGGCGTGTTCAGCCTGCTGCAGGGCACCTCCAACGATGTCGGTGCAGCGCTCGTGTCAGATCCGCGGATCGCCGCAGTCGGCTTCACCGGCTCGCGCGGGGGCGGCACCGCCCTGATGAAGATCGCGGCTGTCCGCCCCGTCCCGATCCCCGTCTATGCCGAGATGTCGTCGGTGAACCCGGTGATCCTGCTGCCGGGCGCGCTGAAGGCGCGCGGCGCGGCGTTGGCGCAGGGCTTCGTCGCCTCGCTCACCATGGGCGCGGGCCAGTTCTGCACCAACCCGGGCCTGCTCCTTGCGCTTGCCGGGCCAGAGCTTGACGCCTTCCTCGCCGAAGCCGCCACCCATGTCAGCTGCGCCGCGCCGCAGGTGATGCTGACCAGCGGCATCCACGCCGCTTATGCCAGCGGCAAGGCCGCCCTTGCCGCCACCGCGACCGAAGTGGCTGTCGCCGCCGAAGCCGCCGAACCCACGCGCGGCAGCGCCGGGCTGTTCACCCTGTCGGGCGCGCAGCTGCTGTCGGATATCGGGCAGGCGCACGAGATCTTCGGCGCCACCTCGCTCGTCGTCGCCTGCGCCTCGCTCGCGGAACTCGCCGCCGTGCTGCGCGCCCTGGAAGGCCAGCTCACCGCCACGCTCCACGCCGACCCGGCAGACCATGAAGCGGCCCGGCAGCTGCTGCCCACGCTGGAACGAAAGGTCGGCCGCATCCTCGCCAACGGCTGGCCGACGGGCGTCGAAGTCACACACGCGATGGTCCATGGCGGCCCCTTCCCCGCCACGTCAGACGGCCGGAGCACCTCCGTCGGCACGCTGGCGATCGACCGCTTCCTCCGCCCGGTCTGCTATCAGGACCTGCCCGAAGCCCTGCTCCCCGCCGCCCTGCGCGGCGAAGGACCCGCCGATGTCGCCGTGCGGCTGAACGGGGTGCGGAAGGCCTGATCGGCCCTTCGGAGCTGCCGGGCCGGCAGCTCCGGCACGCCCGGCTATTTCGGGCAGTCCAGCACCTTGTCCGAGTCCGTTCCCAGCGCCACGCGGGCGATGGAGATGGTGCCCGGCCCGCCCAGCGAGAGCGCAAAGGGCATCAGCACGCTGTTCATGCCGACGCCGGTGGCGGCGAAGCATTTCAGCGGCACCGCCAGCCGCACCCACTCGCCCTGCGGCAGCTGCCCGATGGCGGCGGCATCCAGCACGCCCAGCTTGCCGCCACCGCGCATGGACAGTCTGATCGGTCCGGAAAGCGCACTGTCACGGCGGAGTGACATGACGATGGCAACATCTCCGTTGGTTTCCCGGCTGATGTCGACGGCCGCGTGGGAAGAGATTTCGATGGCGGCTGCGCCCGTTTCGATGGCGAAGCGGCGCGCGCCTTCCTGCACCACATGGTCCGTGGGCGTCACGCCCACCCGGCCGCCCGCCGCGCGGGCGGGCACC
>NZ_JAYRCW010000027.1:0-16862 GCF_041909755.1 Sandaracinobacter sp. | reverse complement strand
ATGCGGGTGCTGTCGGCCCCGTCCGTCACATAGAGCGACCACAGCGGGTGCGGCTGACCGCGATCGAGGAAGATGCCGGAGGCGCCGGCGTCTTCAACGCCGGGATCCTCTGGCAGCGCCGGCCCGGCGGGCGTCTTCTGCGCCAGGGTCAAACCGAAACCGAAGGGAAACAGGGTGGGCCCGTCCACCTTCGCGTTCACCGGCCAGGCGACGGGCAGCGTTCCGGTGAAGTCCGCGACCGGCTTGCCCCGGGGCCCGGCGACAAGCACATCGGCGACGCCGCCGCCCTCTGATCCGGGCAGCCAGGCGACGACGAACGCGTCGGAGGCGTTGATCGCGGGATTCACGAACAGCGGTCGCCCGGTGATCATCAGGCCCACCACGGGGATTCCCTGCGCCTTCAGCCTGCGCATCGTTTCAAACGGCTTCTCCAGCTCCGGGCGCAGCCGCAGCGTCTTGATGTCGCCCTGGAACTCCGCATAGGGCGTCTCGCCGAACACCACGATGGCGACATCAGGCTTCTGCGTGAAGCTGCCGTCCGGCGACAACTGCGCCTTGCCGCCCGCCGCCGTGACCGCATCGGACAAGCCCTTCCACAGCGACGTCGCACCGGGGAACGCCGCATTGCCGACGCCGGTGCCCTGCCAGGTGATGGTCCAGCCGCCGGACTGGCGCGCGATATCGTCGGCGCCGTCCCCGGCGACCAGCAGCTTCGCGCCGGGCCTGATCGGCAGCACCGACCCGCTGTTCTTCAGCAGCACCAGCGATTTGCGCACCGCCTCCCGCGCGATGGCCCGATGGTCCGGGGCGCCCAGCAGCTCGAACCGGCCCGACAGGGGGCGAGCCGAAGGGCGGCCGGCCTCGAACAGGCCCATGCGCATCTTAACCCGCAGCACACGCGCCACGGCGTCGTCCAGCCGGGCCATGGGCACGGTGCCGTCCTTCGCCTGCTTCACCAGCGAGACATGCATGTCCTTCCAGCTGTCGGGCGCCATGAACATGTCGATCCCGGCGATCAGCGATTGCGGGCAGCTGGCATTGGTGCAGCCCGCCACCTGGCCATGGGCGTTCCAGTCCGTCACCACGAAGCCGCCGAAGTTCATCCGCTCCTTCAGCACATCGGTCACAAGGCCCCGGTGCCCGGCGATCTTGATGCCGTTCCAGCTGGAAAAGCTGGTCATCACCGTTTCGACGCCCGCCTCGATGGCGGCGACATAGGGCAGGCCGTGGATGTCGCGCAGCGTCTTTTCGTCCATCCGCGCGTCGCCCTGGTCGCGGCCTTCGAAGGTGCCGCCGTCGGCCAGGAAATGCTTGGTGCTGGCGATGACATGCGGGCCCTTCAGGATCGCGCCCGAATTGGGCTCGCCCTGAAGCCCGCGGATCATGGCGCCCACGTATGAGGACACGAGCTTGGGATCAGAGGAATAGCCTTCGAACGCCCGGCCCCAGCGGAAATCCTGCGGCACCGTGATGGTGGGCGCAAAGGTCCATTCCTGCCCGGTGGTGCGGATCTCGATCGCGGTGGCCTTGCCGATGCGGAAGATCAGGTCCGGGTCCCGCGCGGCGCCCAGGCCGATGTTGTGTGGGAACAGCGTGGCGCCCACGATGTTGCTGTGGCCGTGCACGGCATCCGTGCCCCAGATCAGCGGGATCCCGACGCCGCCGCCGGAAGTGTCGACCGAGGCGTCGTAGAAGGCGTCGGCCAGCTTCAGCCAGTCGATGGGCGGCGCTTCCTCGTTGCCGCCCGGCGCGCTGTTGCCACCGTTCAGCACCGAACCCAGATGATAGCGGCGCACCTCCTCTGGCGTGACGCTGGCGATGTCGGCCTGGAGGATCTGGCCGACCTTTTCCTCGATCGTCATGCGCGCCATCAGGGTCCGGATTCGCGCCTCGATCGCCGGATCTTCCGGGATCGGCCACCGGGGGGAGGGCCAGAGCGCAGGGTTCACCGTGTCGGTGCCGTCGGCGGAACCGCCCTCAGGCCCGGCCGCAAAGCCGGCCGTTGCGCAAGACAGCAGCAGGGTGGCGATCACCCGGTGGCGCATGGCGTTCATCATCGATTCTCCCCGGCCGGCTCCACGGGCTCCCTCACGGGCCCTTGATGGATGGTTGCGCTAACGTTGGCACGGCCTGTCCGGCCAGCCAAGTGGCTTCGCGGTATGGGCCGCATTTTTCTGCACCGGGGCTTCCGTTGCGGAAGGCCCGCCCCTTGCGGATTGGCCAAGGCAATGGTAGCGCTATCAACAAGCAAGGGAGGATTTCGGTTGCACAGCCTGTTCGCGCCGTCGGCGCTGCCAGAGGATCATGCGCGCGCCACGCTGGCAGGCCGCGTGCAGCTGCGCAACGGACCCGTTCCCGTGCTGGTGCGCAACGGAGAGCTGTTCGACGTTTCGGCCGCAGCGCCGACGATGGCCGATCTGCTCGATCTCGACTCGCCTGCCGCCGTGTCCGGTGTCCACCTGTGCGCCGTCAGCGACCTCCATATCGGCGCGGGCGAAGGGCCGCAGCTGCTGTCCCCAATCGATCTCCAGTGCGTAAAGGCCTGCGGCGTCACCTTCGCGGTTTCCGCGATCGAGCGCGTGATCGAAGAGCGCGCGCGCGGCGATGTCGCCCAGGCCGCCAGTATCCGCGCCGGCCTCGAACAACAGGTCGGAGACGGCATCCGTGCCGTCGTGCCGGGCAGCGAACCCGCGCGCCGCCTGAAGGCCGCGCTGATCGAGGCGGGCATGTGGTCGCAATATCTGGAAGTCGCCATCGGCCCCGATGCCGAGGTGTTCCCCAAGGCCCCGGTGCTGTCCACCATCGGCTGGGGGGCCGAAGTCGGCATCCGCTCCGATTCGGCGTGGAACAATCCTGAGCCTGAGGTGGTTCTGCTGGTGAACGGCAGGGGCGAACCCGTCGGCGCGACGCTGGGCAATGACGTGAACCTGCGCGATTTCGAAGGCCGCAGCGCGCTGCTGCTGGGCAAGGCGAAGGACAACAACGCCTCCTGCGCGCTCGGCCCCTTCATCCGCCTGTTCGACGCCGGCTTCACGATCGACGACGTGCGCAGCGCGGAACTCGACCTGCTGATCGAAGGCCCCGAAGGCTATCGGCTGGAGGGCCACAGCTCCATGCGCCAGATCAGCCGCGATCCGCTGGAGCTGGTGCGCCAGACCCTGTCGGAACATCAGTATCCGGATGGCTTCGCCCTGTTCCTGGGCACGCTGTTTGCGCCCGTTCAGGACCGCGACGAGCCGGGCCGGGGCTTCACCCACAAGGTGGGCGACATCGTCGAGATCCGCTCCCCCCGCCTCGGCATGCTGCGCAACATCGTGACGACCAGCGCCGAAGCCGCCCCATGGACAACGGGCATCCGCGCCTTCATTGCGCAGATGCCGCAAGGAAAGACAGCCGCCCGATGAGGATCCAGCCGACGGGCGAACCCGCAGATCTCGAACCGGCCCGCTATCCCAGCCTCTCCGGCAGGCGCGTGCTGGTCACCGGCGGCGGCTCCGGCATCGGCGCCGGCATCGTGGAAGGCTTCGCGGCGCAGGGCGCCGACGTCACCTTCTTCGATATCGCCGACGAGGACTCCGCCCGGCTCGCCGCCCGGCTCGGCGTCCGCTTCGAACATCTGGACCTCACGGACATTTCGGCGCTCCGCCAGCGAATCGCCGGCCTGATCGAACAGCATGGCGCGTTCGACATCCTGGTGAACAACGCCGCCAACGACGACCGCCACGCGATCGAGGACGTGACCGAGGCCTATTGGGACGAGCGCGTGAACGTGAACCTGAAGCATCTGTTCTTCTGCGCACAGGCGGTGATCCCCGCGATGCGCGCGAAGGGCGGCGGCGCGATCATCAATCTCGGCTCCATTTCCTGGCATCTGGGCCTCGAGGGGCTCACCCTCTACCAGACCTGCAAGGCCGCAATCGAGGGGCTCACCCGCAGCCTGGCGCGGGAACTGGGGCCGGATGGCATCCGCGCCACCTGCGTGATCCCCGGCAATGTCCGCACGCCGCGCCAACAGAAATGGTACACCCCCGAAGGAGAGGCGGATATCGTCGCCGCCCAGTGCCTGAAGGGCCGGCTCGCCCCGCAGGACGTGGCCGCGATGGTGCTGTTCCTCGCCTCGGATGATGCCCGGCTCATCACCGGCCACAGCTATTTCGTGGACGCGGGCTGGCGCTGATGCCCGCCACGGAACCCCGCAGCATCTGGCCGCTCGGCGCGCCGCTGTTGGAAGGGCCGCTGTGGCATCCGGCAGACAAGGCGCTGTGGTTCGTCTGCATCAAGACCCCGGCGATCCACCGGCTCGATCCCGCGGCCGGTTCGCGGCAGAGCTGGCCTGCACCCGCGCAGATCGGCTTCGTCGTCCCCGTCGCGGGGTCGGCCAGGCTCGTCGCCGGCCTGCAGACCGGCCTGCACCTGTTCGATCCTGCAGACGGCCGCTTCACCCTGCTGGCGGATCCGGAACCCGGCCTGCCCGGAAACCGGCTGAACGATGCCGTCGTCGATCCTGAAGGCCGCCTCTGGTTCGGCACCATGGACGACGGCGAATCCGCGCCGACCGGCCGCTTCTACCGGTACGACAGCAACGGCCCGCAGGCCGTCGCCGGGCCGGTGCCCATCACCAACGGCCCCGCCGTCAGCCCCGACGGGCACATCCTCTATCATGTGGATACGTTGGGCGGCGACATCCTCGCCGCCGAAATCCGCGCCGACGGCAGCCTCGGCCCGGCCCGCCTGTTCGCCCATGTCGACCGGGCAGACGGCTATCCGGACGGCCCCAGCGTGGACAGCGAGGGCCATCTGTGGATCGGGCTCTACAACGGCTGGGCCGCGCGCCGCTACGCGCCCGACGGCAGGCTGGTGGAAACCCGCACCTTTCCGGTTTCCGCCATCACCAAGATCGCGTTCGGCGGATCGGATCTCCGCACCGCTTATGCCACCACGGCAGCCAAGCATCTCGACGCCGCCGGCCGCACCCGCGAGCCGCTGGCCGGCGATCTGTTCAGCTTCCGCGTGGACGTCCCCGGTCTGCCGTCACACGGGGTACGCCTGCGCTGATGCTTCGTCTGGCGGCCCACGGCTGGGAGCTTGACCTTCTGCCCAACCTCGGCGGCAGCATCGGCGCCCTTCGGCACCACGGCCAGGACATCCTGCGTCCGGCGCCCGCCAACCCGACCGATGCGCTTCAGACAGCCTGTTTCCCGCTCGTCCCCTATGTGAACCGCATCGCCAACGGCCGCTTCCGGTTCGGCGGGCGATCCTGGCGCCTGCCCCTCAACTTCGGCGATCATCCCCACAGCCTGCACGGCGTCGGCTGGCAGCGCCCCTGGCAGGTCACCGAACAGGGGGAGGATCGCGCGACGCTCGCACTCGATCACCCGGGCGGCGATGGCTGGCCCTGGCCCTTTCACGCCGAACAGCAATTCCGCCTCTCGGGCGGCGGCCTCGCCGCCCGGCTCCGGCTGCGCAACATGGCCGACGAACCCATGCCCGCCGGCCTCGGCTTCCATCCCTATTTTCCCCGCCATGCAGACAGCCGGCTGACCACGCGCGTCTCCGCCGCCTGGACGGCAGACATCACCCAGCTTCCGCTTGCCCGGGTCGCGCCGGATCACTTCGGCAACTGGGCCGAAGGCGACAGCCTCTCCCGCCCCGCGCTGGTCGACAACGCCCATGAGGGCTGGGCCGGCGACGCCCGGATCGAGGGCGGCGGGCTGTCCATCCGTCTGTCCGCCACCGGCGCAGACGGGCTGCACCTCTATATCCCGCCGGGCGCGGATTTCTTCTGCGCCGAACCCGTCACCCACCTGCCCGACGCGATCAACAGGGGCGGGATGGACAGTCTTGCACCGGGTGGTGACATGGAGATTGGATTGCGCATTTTCCTTGCCTGAACGGCGTTCATCCGCTCTTCACAGCGGATGGACGACCGTGCCGTCATGAAGATGCCGCTCATCGCTCTCGCGCTGCTCGCAGCCGCGCCCGCATCGGCCGATCCGGTCACCCTGTCGCTGACAGAGGCGGAAAAGGAAGCGCTGATCGCGGGCAACACCCGGCGCGATCTGGCCGATCCAACCGCAACGCCCCGGCAGACGGACAGGCGGCCCCATGGCGAAGTGGGCGTGATGGTCGGCACCGGCGGCGCGCGCAGCATCCATGGCTCGGCGGCTGTCCCGCTCGGCAGCAGCGGCTGGGCCGCCTTCGGCTTCGAGGACAGCCGCAACATCTGGCCGGTCCCCTTCTGAGGCGCTGAATCCAGCGCCGAAGGGCCACTGCCCGCTCAATGATTGTGGCGGGGCACCTCATCGCCGACGCCCCGGTACTTCAGCGCCATTTCCAGCACCGCGCCCTCGGCCAGCTGCCCGGACTTCTCGCGGTAGAGTTCCTCCCACGGCGTGCGGCTGGCAGGAACGGGCGGCGGGGCTTCGGCCAGCCGGCGGGCGATCTCGTCCGCCTCCACCAGAGCGTCGCAGCTGCCCGCGTTCAGGTCGATGCGCAGCATGTCCCCGGTGCGAAGCCAGGCCAGCCCGCCGCCGGCCGCGCTTTCGGGGGAGGCGTTCAGGATGGAGGGGCTGTCCGATGTGCCCGATTGCCGCCCGTCGCCCAGCGTCGGCAGGCTGGAGATGCCCTGGCGGATCAGCGCATCGGGCGGCTGCATGTTCACCACCTCGGCAGATCCCGGCCAGCCGATCGGGCCGGATCCCCGGATCACCAGGATGCAATTCGCGTCGATGTTCAGCGCCGGATCGTTGATGCGATGGTGGTAATCGTCCGATCCGTCGAACACCACGGCGCGCGCTTCGAACACGCCTTCCTGCCCGGGGCGGGAGAGATAGCGGCCGCGGAAACTGTCCGAGATCACGCTTGTCTTCAGGATGGCGAAGTCGAACAGATTGCCTTTCAGCACCAGGAAGCCGGCGTCCGGCAGCAGCGGATCGCCATAGGGCCGGATCACCTCGCGGTCCGTCGCGACGCGGCCGGCCACATTCTCCCCCAGCGTGCGGCCGGTGATGGTGGGCACATTGCCGTCGATGCGCCCGGCGGCCAGCAGTTCCGTCAGCACGGCAGGAATTCCGCCCGCGCGGTGGAACCGTTCCGACAGATAGCGCCCGGCCGGCTGCATGTTCACCAGCAGCGGGATGTCATGCACCGCACGCCAGTCGTCGGGCGTGATCTCAACCCCGGCATGGCGCGCCATGGCGACGATATGCGGCTGCGCGTTGGAAGAGCCGCCGATCGCGATGGTCAGTGCGATGGCGTTCAGAAAGGCCTGCCGCGTCAGGATGCGCGACGGGCGCAGATCCTCATAGGCGATCTCCACCGCCCGGCGACCCGTTTCATAGGCGATCTGCCCGCGTTCGCGGTATGGCGCGGGGATCATCGCGCAACCGGGCAGCGACATGCCCAGCCCCTCCGCGATGCTGTTCATGGTGGAGGCGGTGCCCATGGAATTGCAGTGCCCGGCAGAAGGGGCAGAGGCGCAGGCCTGCGCCAGGAACTCCGCCTCGTCGATCTCGCCGGCGGCGAGCTTTCGCCGCGCCCGCCAGATCACCGTGCCCGATCCAACCAGTTCGCCCTCGTGCCAGCCGTCGAGCATCGGCCCGCCCGACAGCACGATGGCGGGCAGGTCCATCGTGGCCGCCGCCATCAGCTGCGCGGGCGTGGTCTTGTCGCAGCCCGTCGTCAGCACCACCGCATCGATGGGATAGCCGTTCAGGATTTCCACCAGCCCCAGATAGGCAAGGTTTCGATCCAGCGCGGCCGTGGGGCGGCGGCAATTCTCGAAGATCGGGTGCAGCGGGAATTCCATCGGAATCCCGCCCGCGTCGCGGATTCCGTCGCGCACGCGCGCGGCCAGTTCAATATGGATGCGGTTGCAGGGGCTCAGGTCAGAGCCGGACTGTGCGATGCCGATGACCGGCCGGCCGGATTGCAGCTCGGCCGGCGTGATCCCATAGTTCATGAAGCGCTCCAGATAGAGCGCGGTCATGTCCGCCCGGTCCGGGTTGGCGAACCAGTCCCGCGAACGGAACGGGCGGACAGGGATCCGGGCCGTCATCTCAGCCCTGCATCGCTTCCAGTTCCTTGCCCTTGGTTTCCTTCACCACCGCGCGAACGAAGAAGAAGGAGAGCAGCGCGGACGCGGCATAGAAGCCATAGGTGAGCGGCAGGCCGACATGCTTCGCCGCCCAGGGGAAGCTCAGCACGATGGCGAAGTTGGCCGCCCATTGCGCAAGGCCCGAAACCGCCAGTGCAGAGCCCCGGATCTGGTTCGGGAACATCTCGCCCAGCATCACCCACATCACCGGGCCCCAGCTCATGTTGAAGAAGATCACATACAGGTTGGCCGCCACCAGCGCGATCAGGCCAAAGCTGCCGGGCAGGCTCAGCTGGCCGTCCACCATCACCGCATTGGCAAAGCAGATCACCATCACCGACAGCGTCGCCGCCATGCCCAGCGATCCCATCAGCAGCAGCGGCTTGCGCCCGATGCGGTCGATCATCAGCACCGTCGCCAGGCAGGCCAGGATCGAAACCGCGCCCGACACGATGTTGATCAGCAGCGCGTCATTCTCGGAAAAGCCGACGGACTGCCACAGCACCGATCCATAGTAGAAAACGATGTTGATCCCCACGAGCTGCTGGAACACCGCGATGCCGATGCCCGCCCACAGGATGGGCCGGATGCGGCCGGTCGCCGGGTCCTTCAGGTCCGACAGGCGCGGCTGGTGGTCTGTCGCCAGCGTGTGCCGGATGTCCGCCACCTTGGCGTCCGCCGTCTCTGCGCCGAACAGCTTCGACAGAACCGACTTCGCCTCTTCGTCGCGGCCCTTCAGCACCAGATAGCGCGGGCTTTCCGGGATCAGCGTCAGCGCCGCCAGATAGATGGTCGCCGGGATCATCTGCAGCCACAGCATCCAGCGCCAGGCCGGGAAGCCCAGCCAGAATTCCGCCGTCGATCCGCCGGCCGTGCGCGCCAGCACATAGTTGGCGACAAAGGCCCCGGTCAGGCCGGTGATGATCATGATCTGCTGCACGGTGGAAAGCCGCCCGCGCACCGCCGCCGGCGTCACTTCGGAAATATAGACGGGTGTCGTCACCGATGCCGCGCCCACGCCCAGCCCGCCGATGAAGCGTGCCAGCACGAACAGCCAGGCTGAGTTCGCCGCCCCTGCGCCAAAGGCCGAAATCACGAACAGCCCCGCCGCCAGCATCATCACGTTGCGCCGCCCGATCAGGTCGGAAAGCCGCCCCGCCGTGAAGGCCCCCACCGCGCAGCCGATCAGCAACGCGCCCACCAGCACGCCGGTTCCCAGTTCGGAAACGCCGAAGGCGCCTTCCAGCCCCTCCTGCGTGCCGTTGATCACGCCGCTGTCATAGCCGAACATGAAACCGCCGATGGTGGCGACCGCCACGATCGTCGCGATGAAGCCGTAATTGGCCTGGCGCCCTGCATCCGTCATCCGTCTCTCCCCAAACCGCCCGGCCGTTGTCGGCTCTTCGGGCCTGCCTCCGCAAGCAGCCGATGTTAGCGGTAACCCCACCGCTGTTCATGCCGCTCCGCGACAGTCTTGGCAAGGGGGCTTCCACGGCGCAAATCGCATTCGTATGCAATCCGCCGCGGCGGTGTCAGGCAGTGGGCGGGCCGCTCGATCCCCGGACGATCAGCTGATAGGGCAGCACCAGCTCCGGCTCGTCCGGTGTCTCGCCCGTGCGCAGCCGTTCCTGCAGCAACGCGACGGCCGATCGCGCCATTTCCGCGATCGGCTGGCGGATCGTCGTCAGCTGCGGCCAGATGCTCGTCGCCAGCTGCGTGTCGTCGAACCCCACGATGCTCAGGTCCTGCGGCACCTTCAGCCCCAGGCGGTTCGCAACCCCCACGGCGGCAGCCGCCATGTCGTCGTTGCTGGCGAAGATCGCCGTCGGCCGGTCGGCCCCGGCCAGCATGCGCCCGGCGGCCTCCAGCCCCGAATCATAGCTGAAATACCCCTGCTCGACCGGCATGGCCTTCGCATCCAGCCCCGCGTCCGCAAGCGCGGCGACAAAGCCGCGATAGCGTTCCGCGCTCGCGATCTGGTTCGGGTGCCCCTTGATGAAGCCGATGCGGCGGTGCCCCAGCTCCAGCAGGTGCCGCGTCATCGTCGCCGCGGCCGCCTGGTCGTCGATCCGCACGTTCAGCGCGCCCGGCTGCATCCGCCCCAGCGCGATCGCCACCCAGGGCACATGTGCCGCCGTCAGCTCCGCCTTCACCGCCTCTGATTCCGACAGCGGCGGCGGCAGGATCACGCCCTGGATATCCGGCCCCACGAAATGCCGTGCCGCTTCCGCCTGCGCTGTCGGGCTGGCATCGTTGCAGGGTTGCAGCAGCAGGTGGCTGCCCCCCAGCCGCGCCCCCTCCAGCGCCCCTATCAGGAACTGGCTGAGGTAAGAGGCAGAGGGGTTGGAATAAAGAAGGCCGATCTGCGCCGCCCGCCCGGCCGCCAGGGTGCGCGCCGCACTGTTCGGCTGGTAACTCAGCTTCTCGATCGCGGCGAGCACGGCCTCGCGCGTTTCGCTGCGCACCTGCGATCCGCCGTTCACCACCCGCGAGACGGTCATCGCAGACACGCCCGCCTCCCGCGCGACGTCCTGGATGGTCGCGCTTCCGGATTTGCGGCGGGTCGGTCGGCTCATCCCGCAATCCCTATGGGCTGATCCGTCTGCTGTCGACTGTCACGGCATAGGGGCCCACCATCGCCCCCACGAAGCCCCGCGCCCGCCAGCTGCTCAGCACGGTGCCGTCGGCCCCGGCCAGCAGCGTCCGCCAGTCCCCGCCCGCAGGTGCCCAGTCAAACCGATAGCGCTCGCCCTCAGCCACAATCCTCAGGCGGATGTCACCATCCGGTGCCGGGGCAGAGGCCAGTAGCCGTCCGGCCGCCGGTGTCTCCGCCCCGTCGCGCAGCAGCAGCCGGATTTCCCGCCGGCCACCGCCCGCATCCGCCAGCAGCAGCGCATACCAATATTCATCGCGCTGGATGATCCCCAGCCCCGCCGCCTCGCCCGCGCCCGGCTTGAACGACAGCAGGGTAGAGGCCTCCATGTTCATATGCTGCTGCCGCCGCGCCACGAAGCTGGGATCGGCCAGATCGCCCAGGCCGATGCTGCGCGGCGTCAGCCTCAGCACCCCGCCCTCCAGCCGCATCCAGCCGTCCGCGGGCCCACGCATCGTCATCCAGTGCAGGCCCAATGCCGGGCCGTCGAAGGCGTCCTCCACCATGAAGGGCCCGCTGGTGGGCATCGGCGGCGCCGGATCGGGCGGCAGGGCGGGGCGCTTCGCCACATGCGGGATCGGCACGCCCGGCTTCAGGATCGTCGGCCAGCCGTCCGCCGTCCATTGCACAGGCAGCAGGAAGGTTTCGCGACCCGTGTTGTAGATGTCGTCGCGATAGGGCCGGGTCGCCAGGAACACCGCCCACCAGTCGCCAGCCTCCGTCTGCACCAGGTCGGCATGCCCCGCCGAGCTGATCGGGAACAGGCGCGCCGGATCCATCCCGCGCTGCGTCAGGATCGGGTTTCCCGCAAAGGCTTCATACGGCCCCTCGATCGATTTCGATCGCAGCACGACCTGCGCGTGCCGGTCGCCCGTGCCGCCTTCGGCCGCCGTCAGATAATAGAAGCCGTTCGCCCGGAAGAGGTGCGGCCCTTCCACATACTCCGGCTTCTCCGCGATCTTCGCGCCGCCGTTCAGGATCATGTGGCGCGGGCCCACCAGCTTCATCGCCCCAAGATCCAGCCGCTGCAGGAACACCGCACGATGCCCCGGATAGGTTTCGCCGCCCGGCGGCACATCATTGTTCAGCAGCCAGGCGGATCCATCCGCATCGAAGAACAGCGACGGGTCGATCCCCCAGCCCAGATCCGGAAACCAGTGCGGCTGGCTCCATGGCCCGGCCGGATCCTTCGCGGTGACGATATAGTTGCCGCCGCAGGCAAAGCAGGTGTTGGCGATATAGAAGGTGCCGTCGTGCCAGCTGATGGTGGGCGCGAACAGCCCCTGCGACAATTCCCTGCCCTTGAAATCCACCATCCCCGGCCGGTCAATGGCGTTGCCGATCTGCCGCCAGCTGACGAGATCGCGGCTGTGCCACACAGGAATCCCCGGGAACCAGCCAAAGTTGGAGTTCACCAGGTAGAAATCCGCTCCCACCCGGACGATCGAGGGGTCCGGGTAAAAGCCTGCCAGCACCGGGTTGCGGAACTGCCCTTCGGCCGGCCCCGCACCCGGATCCACCGGATCGGAACCGGCATAGCGGAACCAGCGGAACTCCGCCTCCGCCGCCCGCAGCGCCCCTTGCGGGCACAGGATCAGAAGGGCGGCCACCAATGCGCCCGCAGGCCGGAATCCCATGTTGCACGCCTCCCCAGACGCAGCTAGGCTTCGAATGTTAGCGTTATCTTGCAGCGACGACCAACGCCGCGCAACCTTAATCTCGGGGGCAGGGAATGGATGAACAGCTCGGCAGGCCGCGTGTCGGGGTTGCACCCGCCCTGTGCGGCCGCCTTCCCGCTCGACAGCATATGCCCGGTTTCCTAACGGTCGCGCCGGAATGACCACGACCGAACTCTTCCTGATCGCGATGCTGCTGGTGTTCAGCCTGCCCTGGCTGGTCTGGCGGCTGTTCCGCACAGACGGTTTCGCCCCGCTCGTGGTCGTGCAGATCCTCAGCGGCGTCCTGCTTGGGCCGGGCGTGGTGGGGGCGGCCTTCCCCGACGCGCATACCGCCCTGTTCAATCCCCAGGTCATCACCGCGCTGAACGGCGTCGCCTGGTGGGGCGTGATGATGTTCGTCTTCACCGCCGGGCTTGAACTCGATCTGAAGGCCGCGTGGCAGAACCGCCGTGAAACCGGGATCACCGCCTCGCTCGCCCTGCTGGCGCCGCTCACCCTTGGCATGGCGGCGGGCGCTCTCCTGCTTCGCACCGAAGGATGGCTGGGGGCGGAAGGAACCCGCCTGCAGGCGACCGCCGGCATCGGCATGGCGGCCGCCGTCACCGCGCTTCCGATCCTGATCCTGTTCATGGAAAAGCTGGAAATCCTGCGCCAGCCGCTGGGCCAGCGCATCCTGCGCTATGCCAGCCTGGACGATATCGCCATCTGGGGCGTGCTGGCCATCATCCTCGTCGATACGGATCGCATGGCCCGGCAACTGGCCTTCTTCGCCTGTTTCGCGCTGGCGTCCTTCGCCATCCGCCGCCTCGTCAGCCGCATTCCGCAGGCAGACCGCTGGCATGTCGGCCTGATCTGGCTGATCGCCGTCAGCCTCGCGGCAGACTGGTCGGGGCTGCACTACATGGTCGGCGCCTTCCTCGCGGGCGCAGTGCTCGACGGCCACTGGTTCGACAGCAAGCGCATGGACCAGTTCCGCACCACCATCCTGTTCGCGCTGATGCCCGTGTTCTTCCTGTCCACCGGCCTGCGCACCAGCTGGGAAATGGGCGGCCTCGCCGTCATCGGCGCGGCGGCGCTTCTTCTTGTCGCCTCCGTCGCGGGCAAGCTCGCGGGCGTGCACCTCGCCGGACGCATCCTCGGCTGGAACCGGGGGGAGGCGAACCTCATCGGCTGGCTGTTGCAGACAAAGGCGCTCATCATGATCATCTTCGCGCAGGTGCTGCTGGATCGGCAGATCATCTCCAGCGCCGCCTTCACCGCGCTTCTGCTGATGGCCGTGGGCAGCACGATGCTCACCATTCCCGCCGTGCGCCTGTTGCAGCGCCGGCAGGCCGATCAGGCGGGCGGCGCGGCGCGGCAGTAACGGTCGATATAGTCCGCCTGCGTGGGCAGCGCCTCGGCCGCGTCCGCAATCGTCTTGCGCATGGCGCGCAGCATCCGGTCCAGCTCCGCCGGGGGCACGCTGTCCGCCATCGGGTCATGGCCCGTCGGCTCGATGCCCTGGCCCAGCAGCACCGCCAGCCAGCTCGATTCCCAGAACAGGTCGTGCGGCCGTTCCAGCAAGCGGCCGGATTCGCGGAACAGGGCGATCTTTTCCGCCAGCGAGTCCGGGATCGGCATGGTCCGGCAATAGCGCCAGAAGGGCGTGTCGTCGCGCTCCGTCGCGCTGTAGTGCAGCACCAGGAAATCCCGCACCCGCTCGAACTCGTTGCCCATCTGCCGGTTGTACTCCGCCTGCAGCAACGGGCTCATCCGGGCGCGCGGGAAGGATGTGATCAGCCGCGTGATGCTGGATTGGATCAGGTGGATGCTGGTCGATTCCAGCGGCTCCAGAAAGCCCGAGGACAAGCCCGCCGCCACGCAGTTGCGGTGCCAGAATTTCGTCCGACGGCCGGTGGTGAAGCGCAGTTGCATCGGCTGCGCCAGCGCCGGTGAATCCAGATTGCCCAGCAGGATGTCGCCGGCTTCCGCATCCGCCATGTAGCTGTTGCAGTAAACCATGCCGTTGCCGGTGCGGTGCTGCAGCGGAATCCGCCATTGCCAGCCTGCGCCCCAGGCGGTCGAACGGGTATAGGGCGTATCCTCGGGCACCTTGCCGCTGGGCACCGCCAGCGCGCTGTTGCACGGCAGCCAGCGGGACCAGTCCTCATAGCCGACGCCCAGCGCCTGCCCCAGCAGCAGCGAGCGGAAGCCGGTGCAGTCGATGAACAGGTCGCCCGCAATCACGCCGCCATCGTCCAGCAGCAGGGATGCGATGTCGCCCGTCTCGCCGTCCAGGTTCACCTGGGCGATCCGGCCTTCCCGCCGCACCACGCCCCGCGCCTCGGCATAGGCGCGCAGGTATTTCGCATAGAGCGCGGCGTCGAAATGATAGGCATAGGCCATGGTGGACAGCACCGATCGGGGATCGGAACTGGGCCGCTGGAAGCGCCCGCGTATCGCCGCCTGCGTTGTCAGCGAATAGGCCTCGATGCCCACCGGATCGCCCAGCTGCCGCGCCCGCAGCCAGTGCTGGTGAAAGGGCGCCAGCCCCACCGGCTGACCATAGGCGCCGAAGGGATGGAGATAGCGGTGCCCCGGCCGCAGCCAGTTCACGAATTCGATCCCCAGCTTGAACGTCGCCTGCGTGGCGCGGATGAACTCCTCGTTGTTGATGCCGAGGATCCCGTTGAAGGCCTGGATCGGCGGGATCGTCGCCTCACCCACGCCCACGATCCCGATCTCCTCGGATTCCACCAGCGTGATCGACACATGATCGGCCCCGCCCAGCACGCGCGACAGCGCGGCGGCGGCCATCCAGCCGGCGCTGCCGCCGCCCGCGATCACGATGGAGCGGACAGGCGCTTCCCCGTTCATGCGGGCGCCTTCATGGCGCAGTGGCGCGCGATATAGGCCGCCTGCGTCGGCATCCGCTCGGCCCAGGCGGCATAGGCCTCCCGGCGCGCCGCCATCCCCCGCGCCAGCCGCGCGGTGTCGATCCGGTCCACCAGCGGGTCATATCGGCCCGGCAGGCAGCCATTGCCCAGGAAGATCGCCGCCCAGCTCGGCTCCTGATAGCTTTCCTCGGTCATCAGCGGCACGCGCCCCATCGCCTTCCACAGCTCGATCTTGTGCGCCAGCGTGTCGGGCAAGTCCATGTTGCGCACATAGTCCCACATCGGCTCGGTGCGGTGGGTCAGGCAATAATGCAGGATGATGAAATCGCGCACCCGCTCCACCTCGTTCGCGCACAGCCGGTTGTATTCGGCGATGATCGCGGGGTCGCGCCGACGATCCGGGAAATGGTCGATCAGCCGCGCGATCGCCGTCTGGATCAGCTGGATGCTGGTCGATTCCAGCGGCTCCAGAAAGCCGCTCGCCAGCCCCACCGCCACGCAGTTGCGGTTCCACGCCAGCTTTCGCCGCCCGCCCTCGAAGCGCAGCACGCGCGGCTCCTGCATCGGCTCGCCCTTCAGCGTCGCCAGCATCAGCTCACGCGCCCGCTCGTCGCTGGTGAAGCGGCTGGCATAGACATAGCCGTTGCCTTCGCGATGCTGCAGCGGAATGCGCCATTGCCAGCCGGCCTCCAGCGCGGTGGATGTGGTGAAGGGCGGCGAAGGCGCTTCGCCGCTGCTCGCCGTCACCACCGCCCGGTCGCAGGGCAGCCATTGCGCCCAGCTGTCATAGCCGGTCTTCAGCGTCTCCTCGATCAGCAGGCCGCGAAAGCCGGAACAGTCGATGAAGAAGTCCGCCTCCAGCGCCCGCCCGTCGGCCAGCGTCACCGAAGCGATGTCGCCGCTCTCGCCATGCTGCGCAACATCGCTGATCCGGCCTTCCACGCGCGTCACGCCGCGCGCCTCGCAATGGCGGCGCAGATAGCGGGCATAGAGCGCGGCGTCGAAGTGATAGGCATAGCGGTAATCGGATTCGCCGCGCCCGCTTTCAGGATCCGGCGGCGTGAAGCGCCCGCGCCGGCCCAGCGCATAGGTCAGGCTGTAGTCCTCGATCGGCCGGTCGTCGCCCTGCCGGCGCAGCTTCAGCCAGTGATGGTGCGGCGCGATGCCTTCGATATCCTCGCCGAAGTCTCCGAAGCCGTGGAAATGCACATTGCCGATCCGGCCCCAGTCGCGGAACTCGATGCCCAGCTTGAAGCTGCCGTGCGTCGCGGCGACGAAGTCATTCTCATCGATGCCCAGAAGCCCGTTCAGGTTGCGGATGATGGGCACCGTCGCCTCACCCACGCCAACGATCCCGATCTCGTCGGATTCAACCAGCGTGATGCGTGTCGTCGCCGGATCCAGGAAGCGCGCCAGCACGGCGGCGCTGATCCAGCCGGATGTTCCCCCGCCCACCACGAGAACGGAGCGGATGGCGTTTTCGGTCATGAACCCAGCCTAGCCTTCCCCTGCGCGGCCGCGAAGCCGAAAACTGGCAGCCGGGCCGGGGCACATGGCCC
>NZ_JAYRCW010000026.1:0-28568 GCF_041909755.1 Sandaracinobacter sp. | reverse complement strand
ACCCGAAGGTCTCGTTCGACTTGCATGTGTTAGGCATGCCGCCAGCGTTCGTTCTGAGCCAGGATCAAACTCTCAAGTTCATTTCCGAACAATCACCCGGATGGAATTTCCGAATGAAAGCCCGTTTCAAGGAGCTTATCTCTGCACAACGTCTACTGACTTTGTTTGAAACCAATCTTTCGATCGGCCTCCACAAGCGTATGCGTTGAGACATATAGACAAGCTTGTTTCACGACACCCAGGCCTTGAAGCCCTGGGGCGTGGAACCGCCGTCCACATGTCCCTTCATCTAAACCAACTATGAGAAAGAGCGACAGATACCCTCACCGGTCTTTTGACTTACCGGCCAAACCTCTCGGCTTGTTGAGAGCTCAACTCCAACACGGTCCCTCTTGCGAGGAAGCTGACCGTTCAGGGCTGAACCCTGAGACTGGAAAGCCCGGCGAGGCACCGTAGCGCCTGCCGTCGTTGTCGGCGTTGACTGTGAGGCGGCTTATGGCGATGGCCGTTCACCCCGTCAACAAGTTTTTTCCGGCCGTTTCGCCAAACCGTCACTTTTTTCGCGACGCGCTCGGAAACCGGGCCAGGCGCCCAGATCTACGCAATTTTCCGGCAGTTTCAAGCCGTGGCGATGTAATCCTTCAAGGCGAGCGCCTCCTGCTCCGCCTCCTCGATCCGCCGCTTCACCAGGTCGCCGATCGAAACCAGCCCCACCAGACGCCCCGAATCGAGCACAGGAAGGTGCCGAATCCGCCGATCCGTCATCAATTCCATGGCGGAAGGGATCGAATCATCGGGCGAAATCGTGATCAGCGGCGCCGTCATCACGTCGCGCACGCGCATTTGCAGCGCTGTCACCCCGTGCGCGCCCAGGCAGCGCACGATATCCCGCTCGGAAACGATTCCCACCGGCTCATCCAGCTCGATCACCAGCAGCGCCCCGATTCGGCGCTGAACCAGCGTCTCCACCACATCCGCAACCGTCGAATCGGGCGTCAGGCTCACCACCTCATGCCCCTTGCCCCTCAGAATGGACGAGATAGCCATCAAACGCCCTCCTCCCACGCGCTCCCGGCTTGAATGTCGCTCAATTGAGGCGAATTGGAAAGGCATGAGTCAAACCAAGCAAGAGCAGCGAATCGCAGACGCCAGGCGGCGGTTCGCACGGCTGATGAAATTCGCTGCCGCCGCCAGCCTCGTCGTCACCGCGCTCGCCTTCCTGTGGTTCCGCCACACCGGCACGCCCACCCCGCTGCCCTTCATCGGCGCCATCGCGATCGCCGTCGTCGGCTCGTTGATGCTCACGGCCGCGCTGATGGGCCTCGTCTTCTTCTCCTCCGCCAGCGGCGCAGACGAAGAGGTCGACAAGCGGGACAGCTGATCCCCGGCCGCCACGCCACCCGCCCCAAATGCCGAACGCCTGCCCACCCCGGGGGGTGAACAGGCGTTCGATCTCATTCCCGGATCCGCCGCCGGGCCGGCGCTTCCCTCCCCAGGGGGGGAAGGAAGCCCGCGAATCAGCCCTCGGCCGGTTCCGCCTCCACCTTGCGCGGTCGCCCGCGACGGCGCGGCTTCGGCGCATCGCCGGATTCGCCTGCCTCGCCCACCGGATCAGCCGCTTCCCGAACCGGCGCGCCGCCAAAGGCCACCAGCGCCGCCTCGCCATCGCTCAGCGCCGGCGCTGCGGATTCGGGAGCCAGCCGTTCCTCACGATCCTCACGAAGGCGCTCGTCGCGCTGCCGATCGTCACGGGGGCGATCGTCACGGGGCCGCTCATCCCGGGGTCGGTCACCGCGCCGCTCCTGCCAGCGCTGGCGGCTCTCGCCGCTCTCGGCCCGATCGCGATTGTCCGCGCGGTCACGATTGTCCGTCCGCTCCCGGTTGTCGGATCGCTGCCGGCGCTCGCCCCGCTCCTCGCGCGGCGCCTGCTGGCGCTCGCCGACTTCGGCCTGCTCCTCGCCGCCCTCGGCCGCAGCGTCCTCGCCGTCCGCGGCTCCTGCATCATCCTCGAACGGATCGAACACGCCGCGCCGCGCGCGCATTTCTTCCTGCCGGATGCGGCTGTCGTTCAGAACGCGGAAATAGTGATCGGCGTGCTGCAGATAATATTCCGTCGCCACCCGGTCGCCGGACTGGTGCGCATCGCGCGCCAGCTGCTTGTATTTTTCCAGAAGCTGGTGGGCATTGCCGCGCACCCGCACTTCCAGCCGGTTGGCGTTCTGTCCGCCCGCCGCCATGCCCATCGGGCGCGGATTGTTGTTCCCGCCCCCGCCGCGCCGCCTGCGACCGCTTTGCCTGTTCTGCATGCCTGGGTGTCGTCCTTCCACTATGCAGCCGGCCCGGCGGCCAATCCTTGCCGCCGCCCTGCCAGGGCTCAAACTGCCGAAACGCCCAAGGGCCCCATGCCCAAGCCATTCGGCCGGAATGCGCCAGCTGCCGGACGTCGCCGAACCTCAAGGCGGGGCCATGCCCGCCATCCGCCTGCCCGATTCGAACCCGCTGCGTTGCAGCCAGATCAGGCGGTCGATCCACCTGCCCAGAGGTTTGAGGGAGCAGGCCGGCCGGCCCTTTGCCCGGCTGCGCTGCACAATCTTCCTAGACGCTGCGATTCGCCCTGCCAAGCAATATTCCGCCTGGCCGCAATCAAGCGGCGGTTGCCAGCACCCGCGCCCGCCCCGTCAGGTCCTCCGCCAGCCGCGCCCGCATCCCCAGCCGTCCCGCCATCGCCAGCAGCGCCGGCCCCTGCCCCAGCCCGAACTCGAACAGGGCCATCCCGCCCGGCGCCAGCAGGCGCGGCACCTCGGGCAACAGCCGCCGGTAACAGTCCAGCCCGTCCGCCCCGCCAAACAGCGCGCCGGCCGGCTCATACTGCGCCACATCCGGCATCAGCTCGGCCCCGTCCTCGATATAGGGCGGGTTGCACAGGATCAGGTCGAACGGCCCCTCCACGCCTTCCGCCCAGTCGCCCGCCGCAAACGCCGCCCGCGCCGAAAGCCCCAGCCGCGCCGCATTGTCCCGCGCCACCGCCAGCGCGGCATCCGAACGGTCGATCCCCAGCCCCCGCGCACCGGGCCATTCGCTCAGCGCCGCCAGCAGCAGCGCGCCCGATCCCGTGCCAAGATCCAGCACCGTCTCCGGCGGACGCCCGGCGAAATGCGCCAGCGCCTCCGCGATCAGCATCTCGCTGTCGGGCCGGGGCACCAGCACATCGGGCGTCACGCGAATCGGCAATGACCAGAATTCCCGCTCCCCCGTCAGATGCGCCACCGGCTCGAAGGCCCGCCGTCGCGCCAGCAGCGCGTCGAACGCCGCCCGCGCGGCCGCGCTCACCGGCTCCCGGCCCATCAGCATGCGCAAACGGTCCTCGCCCAGCACATGCGCCAGCAGCAGTTCGGCATCCAGCCGCGGGGTGTCCCCGGGCAGATCCGCCGCCGCCGCCCGCAACAAGGCATGGCGGTCCATCCCGCCTGCCCCCATCTTACCGATCACGATCTGGCTCAGGCATCCAGCGCCGCCAGCCGCTCCGCCTCGTCCTCCGCGATCAGCGCAGAGACAAGCTCGTCCAGCCCCGTCCCCTCCATGATCTCCGGCAGCCGGTGCAGCGTCAGGTTGATGCGATGGTCCGTCACCCGGCCTTGCGGGTAATTATAGGTGCGGATCCGCTCGCTGCGGTCCCCCGATCCCACCATCGCCTTGCGGTCGGCAGACCGGGCAGAGGCCAGCTTCTCCCGCTCCATGTCATACAGCCGGCTCCTCAGCACCTTCAGCGCCTTCGCCTTGTTCTTGTGCTGGCTCTTCTCGTCCTGCTGGATCACCACCAGCCCGCTCGGCAAATGGGTGATGCGCACGGCGGAATCAGTCGTGTTCACGCTCTGCCCACCAGGGCCAGAGGACCGATAGACGTCGATGCGCAGATCCTTGTCGTCGATCTGCACATCCACTTCTTCCGCTTCGGGCAGCACGGCGACAGTCGCCGCAGAGGTATGGATCCGCCCCTGCGCCTCGGTCGCGGGCACCCGCTGCACCCGATGCACGCCGCTCTCGAACTTCAGCCGCGCGAACACGCCCTCGCCGTTCACGCCCATCACCACTTCCTTGAAGCCGCCCAGTTCGGCCGGCGACGCGCTCAACGTCTCCACCCGCCAGCCGCGCAGTTCGGCATAGCGCTGGTACATGCGCGCCAGATCGCCCGCGAACAGCGCCGCCTCGTCGCCGCCGGTGCCCGCGCGGATTTCCAGGATCGCAGGCTTCGCGTCCGCCGAATCCTTCGGCAGCAGCTTCAGCGCCAGATTGCGCTCGGCCTCGGGCAGCTTCGCCTTCAGCTCCGGCAGTTCCTCGGCGGCAAGCGCGCGCATCTCCGCGTCCGCCCCGGCATCGGCCGCCAGCGCCTCCAGCTCCGCCACCTCCAGCCGCATCGCCAGCACCGCCCGCGCCGCCTCGGCCGCCGGAGTCAGCTCGGCATAATCCTTCGAAAGAGAAACGAACCGCGAAGGCTCCAAAGCCGGATTCGCCATCTCCGAAGCCAGCGCCTCATGCCGTTGAATCAGCTGTGCCAGCCTCTGGTCAGGCAGGTGCACCATCAACCGCGTGCCTTCAGAAGAGCATCGGGCGAGAATCCCGATTCCTTTTCCACATATCTGTGGAGCTCATATTCTGTCGTTAGTGCAGACCAAATCACATCGACACCCGGGTCAGGCGCCCTATCAGGGCCGGCACCTTGATTGAGCCGGACCAGCAATCCATCCGGAGCAGACCTCAATACGAGCCGCATTCGCACATTGGTGCGCGCCGCTACCTCAAAACGCTTCTTCGAGTTCCCCCGATAAGCTTGGTCAACCGAAATGCCTGCATTCCGCAAGATGGAGGCGATTTGGGCCACATGAGTTTCGGCGGCAGGGTCTTCCGGGATCACCGCCACGACCGCCCCAACCGCCACCGGCTCCCCGCACAGCATCATCAGCCGCTCGATCCCGCCGGCCCAGCCCACCGCAGGGGTGTGCGGCCCGCCCATGCTCTCGATCAGCCCGTCATAGCGCCCGCCGCCGATCACCGTCGCCTGGCTTCCCAGCGCGTCGCTCACGAACTCGAACGCCGTGTGCCGGTAATAATCAAAGCCGCGCACCAGCCGCGCATTCCGCTCGAACGCCACGCCGCTTGCCGCGCAGCCCTTCTGCACCGCCTCGAAGAAGGCCCCCGCCTCGCTGCTCATATAGGCGTCGATCGAAGGCGCGGCTTCCACCAGCGGCCGGTCCTGCGCCTCCTTCGAATCCAGAATGCGCAGCGGGTTCGTCTCCAGCCGCTTCCGGCTCTCCTCGCTCAACGCATCCCGATGCGCGGAAAAATGCCGGACCAGCCCGTCCCGCCAGCGCCCACGCGTCTCCGCATCGCCCAACGTGTTCAGCTGAAGGGTCACGCCAGCCACGCCCAGCTCCTTCAGCAGCAGGTCGGCAAAGGCGATCAGCTCCACGTCCGCCGCCGGTTCCGCCGATCCGATCACCTCGGCGTCGATCTGGTGGAACTGCCGGTAGCGGCCCTTCTGCGGCCGCTCGTATCGGAACAGCGGGCCGTGCGTCATCAGTTTCAACGGCGCGAACTGCTGCCAGCCTTCCGAAATATAGGCCCGGCAGATCCCGGCGGTGAATTCCGGCCGCAGCGTCAGCGATTCCCCGTTGCGGTCCTCGAACGTGTACATTTCCTTCGAAACCACGTCGGTCGTTTCACCCAGTGTCCGCGCGAACACCTGCGTGAACTCCACCACCGGCACCTGCACGCCGCGAAAGCCAAAGCGGCGGCCCACGTCGCGGAACCGGTCCGCCACATGCTCGAACCGCGCCGCCTGTTCGCCGATGAAATCCTGCATCCCGCGAACGGGCTGCGCCTTGGCGGGCTTCGACATCTTCACCTCTTCGCTCATGGCCCGCGCGCCTAGCAGGCTGCGCCCGCGCGCGCAAAGTCCGGCCCCGTTCACCATGCTGCGCCGCACCATCGGCTTGACGCCGCGCCCGCCCGGCTGGCATGTCCCCCTCATCTGCCCGATCAGGGGGCCAAGGACAGGAAGATCCGATGGGGCTGTATCGATCCCTGGTCGACAAGGCGATGGTCCGCCTCAATGCGAAGCGCGAATATGAAAGCGCCGAACTCCGCGCCTATTTCAAGCGCCACTATGATATCGAAGTCGGGCTCTACACCATCGGCCCGTTCGATCGCTGGCGCGTGCCGCCCGGCTCCCGCATCGGCCGCTACTGCTCCATCGCGCGCACCTCGCGCCTGCTCGATGCCGATCATCCGATGGATTCGCTCAGCACCCACCCCTATTTCTACCTCAGCGAATTCGGCGTCATCCCGAACGATCAGCTGAAGCTGACGCCGCCCGTCGTCGAAGACGGCGTCTGGATCGGCCACAACGCGATCGTCACGCCGGGCTGCAACCGCATCGGGCGCGGCGCCATCATCGGCGCGGGCGCGGTCGTGATGCAGGATGTGCCGCCCTACGCCATCGTCACCGGCGCACCGGCCAAGCTCGTGCGCTACCGCTTCGATCCGGATACCATCGCCGTCATCGAAGCCACCCGCTGGTGGGAACTGGATCGCGAAGGCCTCGCCGCCGCTGTCCGCGCCGCACCTGAATTCGCGCTGCATCCCCGCCGCGCCTCGGTCGAAGCCTTTGTGAAGGGCCTGCCCGGCGTCACCCTGCCGCCCCCCGTCGCCGCCCCGGCCGTCGCCGATGCCCTCCCCGGCCCTTGAAAGGCCCCGCTCCTCGCGCTGCTGAAATCGGAAATCCCCGATCTCGCCGATTCGAACCTCGCCACCCCCTTCACAGACCTGAAGATCGACAGCTTCGGCCTCATCACCCTGCGCATCGCGGTCGAACAGCTCGCGGGCCGCCAGATCCCGGATCGCATCTGGGGCGCGCTCGTCGCCCCGGCCGATCTCCTCGCCCTGGCGGATGGCACGCCCACCGCCCCCGCCGCGCAGGCGGCAAGGCCCGTCCCCGCCGCGCCGGCGGGTAAACCCGTCCCGGCTTCACACCCCGCCACTCCCATCCCGGCCACCAGCCGCCGCCCGGCCTCGGAATCGCGCCGCATCACCATCAACATGCCGCAGATGGCGATGCGCGGCCTGTCAGAGGCGTGGCTGTTCAAGGAAATGGGCGATCTCCACTGGCACACGCTGTGCAAGGGCCTCGAAACCCCCTCCTCCGCGATCGCCGACAGCGAGGGCAGCCGCCTCTACGCCACCTTCACCCGCATCCGCCTCGCGCTCGAAGCCCCGCTCACGGACTTCCGCGAGAATCAGGATCTCGCCCTCGATCTCGCCCCCAGCCGCTTCGGCGCGGGCATGTTCTTCGGCGACATCGAAATCCTCGGCGAAACGGCAAAGGCCCACGCCACCTTGATGACCAGTTTCGCCAAGTTCGGTGAAGCCGGCGCCAACACCTCGCTGATGAAGGGCCAGCCCGTCATCCCCGACGGCTGCGAGATCCCCGGCCTCGCCGCCGCCCCCGAATTCGCCGCGCAGTATCGCACGCTGCGCGCAGAGGAGCTGCCGCCGCCGCTGTTCGAAACCAGCTACGAGATGCAGCCCGTCCACGACATCAACGGCGTCGGCCTCCTCTATTTCGCCGCCTATCCGATGATCGCGGACATCTGCGCCGCCCGCCACTTCGGGCCGGATCTACTGTCGGGCCGCAGCACCACCCTCAGGGACATCTGCTATTTCGCCAACGCGATGCCCGATGAAACCCTCGTCTATCGCATCCACGCCGAACAGGCTGAGGGCGACCGCCTCCGTTACCGCGCCACCCTCTCCCGCAAGAGCGACGGGAAGACGATGGCCCTCATCGAAACGGAAAAGACAAAGGTCGATCTGCCGCCGGTGAAATAAGGGTCAATCCGTCCGGCCTCAGCCGGCCTCCCCGGCATAGCGGAAATCCGTCAGCAACGCCGTCCCGCGCCCGGCACAGAAGAGGCCCAGCTTCAGGCTGTCAAAGCCGCCGAACACATTGTGGTGCAGCCCGGAAACCTCCATCCGCGTCGGATGCCGCGACCAGCTGCGCCCGCCGTCCGCGGAATAGCGGAAGGTCACCACATGGCCCACATTCTCGATTCGCAGCCGCAGTCGCGGCCCCGGCGACGGGAACGAGGCCCAGCCCTGCTTCGCGCCATATTGATAGGAATGGATCTGCCCCCTGTCGAAGCCGATCCCCACAAAGGCCTTGTGGCTATAGAACAGCAACAGCCCGGCCTCCGCCTCGCCCGCCAGCGCGATATCCACCTCCGCCGAATAGCTGCGGTCCGGCACGATCAGCGTCAGCGGCGACGAATCCGCCGGCGACGTCCCCGCCCCTGCCATCCGCAGCCCGTCCGGCCCCGGCGACAGCCGCTCCCGTCCATGCGCACCGGCCTGGAACTGGCTCCACTGCACCCCCAACGCCGGCCCCCGGAACCCGTCCGAATGCGCCCGCCCAGCCGGGCCCGGCCGGCCGCCGCGCGGCTTCGGCAACGGCTTCGAAAGATCGCCCCCCGTCGCCCGGAACCAGCCGTCCCGCGTCCACGCCACCGGCTCCAGCAGCGTCTGCCGCCCCAGCGTCCGGTATCCGTTCTCATATCCGTGATAGACCATCCACCAGTCCCCGGCGGGGCCCTCCACCAGCGTGGCATGCCCGCGCGACCACCAGGGCTCGGCAGCGCTCGCCGTCCGCACCAGCGGGTTGTGCGGGCAATGCTCCCACGGCCCATGCACCGATCGGGATCGCGCCGCGATCACCATATGGCCGGTCACCGGACCCGCGGTGCCCCCCACCGCCGTTACCAGATACAGCCAGCCGTTCCGCCACATCAGCTTCGGGCCTTCGGGCGCGAAATTCTCCGTCACCCAGTCGTCGGGATAGGTCCAGGGCGCATAGGCCGGCTCCAGCGCGCCGTCCGTCGCCAGCCCGTCGTCCGTCAGCCGCACCTTCCGGATGCCGTTCACGAACAGGTATCGCCGCCCGTCCTCGCCCACCACATGCCCCGGATCGATGCAGCCGGGCAGCTTCAGGTCGATGGGATCGCTCCACGGCCCCTCGATCCGGTCGGCCCAGATCACGAAGATGCCCCAACCCTCGCCCGCGGGATCGGCGGGAATATAGATGAAATAGCGCCCGTCATGCTTCACCAGGTCCACCGCCCACACGGTGCCCAGCGACGTCGTCAGCGCCGGCGCCACCGGCGCCCAGTTCACCAGGTCGGTCGATCGCCAGATCACCAGCCCCGGCACCGCCTCGAACGAGGAAAAGGTCATGTAATATTGATCGCCATCCTTCAGGATGGTCGGATCGGGATGATCACCCGGAACCACGGGGTTCACAAAGGTTCCGTCCCCCAGGTCGGCCTGCCGCTGCCCCTCCGCGCCGCGCGCAGCGGCCCGAACGGGCGCCGCCGCCAGCGGAACGGCCGCCATCCCCGCAAACAGCTCACGTCGCCTGATCGCCATCGGTCCTCCCGATGGTATCGCTAACAGAACGGGCGCGCGCCGCCTAGTCCCGGTCGGGCGCGCCCAGCGGAAACAGCCGCCGATAGGGCCGCGCCTCGTCCACCACATGCGCGATCGACGGCCGCGCCAGCAGCCGCGCGCGATAGGCGCGCAGGGCGGGGCAACCGGCCGGGATCGGCTCCACCCAGTCGGCATAGAACAGCGCCGGCGCCGCCGCGCAGTCCGCAATCCCGAAATCCCCGCCGGATGCCCATTCCCGCGCCGACAGCTTCGCCTCCAGCCAGTCATAGCTGCGCAGAAGCTGCCCCTTCGCCCGCACCACGGCGCGCACGCTGCGCTCCCCTTCCGGCTGCAGCGCGTCGCCCACCACCTGCTGCATCACCCCGTTCACATAGTCGTCGAAGATGTCGGCCATCATCCGCGCCTCAAGCGCCCCGGCCGCATCGGCGGGCACCATCGGCGGATCGCCCGGCGCGTGCAGGTCCAGATATTCGATGATCACATTGCTTTCGCAGATTTCCCGCCCGTCATGCACCAGCACCGGAAACTGCCCCGTGGGCGACATTGCCGCCAGCCGCGCCGAATTGTCGGGATGCCCGGGGTCCACCTGCCGAAAGCGAAACGCCACCCGCCGCTCAGCGAGCGCGATCAGCACCTTCCAGGTGAACGACGAAAAAGGATGCCCATAAAGTTCGAACATCGATGTCCTCCCCCATGCCGGGGCGAATCAGCCCCCCAGCGTCTGCAGCGCCTCGCCCTCCAGCCGCCAGACCTCCCATCCGGCGGCATGCCGGGCCCCCAGCATCTCGTAGAAGCCCTTGGCGCTGTTGTTCCAGTCCAGCACATTCCATTCCATGCGGCCACAGTCATTCGCCACCGCGATCGCGGCGAGCCGCTTCAGCAGGTCCAGCCCCAGCCCCAGCCCACGCACCTCAGGCGACACGAACAGATCCTCCAGGAACAGCCCGCGCTTCCCCGTCCAGCTCGAAAAGTTGAAGAAATAGAGCGCCATCGCCACGGCCTTGCCGTCCTGAAACGCCAGCAACGCCTGCACATGCCCCGCCGCCAGCGCCTGCCGCGCGCTCTCGTCGGTCATCTTCACCTTGTCCGGCTCATTCTCGTAAACGGCCAGCGCATAGACCAGCGCCCGGATATCGGCGGCATCGTCCGGCGTCGCCGCCCGGATCAGGATGGGGCCGCCCCCGGCAGGGCTCACTCGGCCGCCTCGGCCGTCGCCGCCAGCTTCGCCGCCTCGATCTCCGACGCCTTCGCCTCCACCAGCTTCACGATATGGTCCACGATCGCGTCGTCCGCCACATGATGGTCGGTCACGCCGCTCAGATACACCATATGCTTGCCGTTGCCGCCGCCGGTCAGCCCGATATCCGTCTCCCGCGCCTCGCCCGGCCCGTTCACCACGCAGCCCAGCACCGAAAGGGACAGTTCCGTCGTGATGTGCGACAGCCGCTTTTCCAGCGTCTCCACCGTGCGGATCACATCGAACCCCTGCCGCGCGCAGCTGGGGCAGCTCACGATCTTCACGCCCCGCGCCCGGATGCCCAGCGATTTCAGGATGTGATAGCCGACCTTCACTTCCTCCTCCGGCTCGGCCGACAGCGAAACGCGGATGGTGTCGCCCACCCCGCCCCACAGCAGCATGCCCAGCCCGATGGAGCTCTTCACCGTCCCGCCGATCAGCCCGCCGGCCTCGGTGATGCCCAGGTGCAGCGGATAGTCGGATCGCGCCGCCAGCTCGTTATAGGCCGCCACCGCCAGGAACACGTCCGACGCCTTCACCGAAATCTTGAATTCGTGGAAGTCCGCATCCTCCAGCATCTTCGCATGCTCGAACGCGCTTTCCACCAGAGCCTCAGGGCAAGGCTCGCCATATTTTTCCAGCAGGTGCCGCTCCAGGCTGCCGGCGTTCACCCCGATGCGGATGGAACAGCCATTGGCCTTGGCCGCGCGCACCACTTCCCGCACCCGTTCGGGCGATCCGATATTGCCGGGGTTGATGCGCAGGCACGCCGCCCCAGCATCGGCGGCTTCCAGCGCCCGCTTATAGTGGAAATGGATGTCCGCGATGATCGGCACCTTCGCCGCCCGCGTGATCAGCGGCATCGCCGCCGTCGCTTCCTCGGTGGGGCAGCTCACCCGGATCAGGTCGGCGCCCACCTCCTCGCAGCGGCGGATCTGGTCGATCGTCGCGGCGGCATCCTCGGTGGGCGTGTTCGTCATCGTCTGCACCGCGATCGGCGCATCGCCGCCCACGGGCACATTGCCCACCATGATCTGCCGCGACTTGCGGCGGACGATATCCCTCCACGGGCGATGCGACATCAGCGTCCTCCGGAAACCACGACGGTCACGGCCCGGCGGTTCTGGGCCCAGGCCTCTTCATTGGCGCCGTCCACCGCCGGCCGTTCCTTGCCATAGCTGATGATCGACAGCCGGTCAGCGCCCACGCCCTGCGCCGCCAGGAAATTTTTGGCCGCGTTCGCCCGCCGTTCGCCCAGCGCCAGATTATATTCCCGCGTGCCGCGCTCGTCGGTGTGGCCCTCGATCGTCACGCGCACATTGGCGTTGCGCAGCAGCCATTCCGCCTGTCCGCCCAGGATCTGCCGCGCGCGCTCGTCCAGCCCATAGCTGTCAAAGGCGAACAGCACCGTGTCGGACCCGGCCGCCTCGATCAGCGCCGCCTGGCTGCCGGGCAGCGCGGTCGATCCCACCTGTTCGGGCGGCGGCACGGTGCCGGCCTGGTCGATGGCGGCAGGCCCCTGCGGCTGCGCGGGCGCGGGCTGCCAGGCCTCGGGCGGCAGCACGTCGCGGTTGCTCTTGCAACCCGCCAGCGCCACGGCGCCGGCCACCACGATCAGGGGAAGAATGTTGCGGGTCATGCGTGTCTCCTTAAGCGGTGGGGGCGCGGTTGGCCATCATTTCAGCAGCGGGCCCCAGGCGGGGTCGCTCGCTTCCAGGGGGGTCGGGATCCGCCGGTCGTTGCGGCCGGTCAGGTCGATGGATCTCAGGCTCGAACGCCCGTTGCGCTCGGTCCGGCTGAACAGGATCACCCGCCCGTTGGGCGCCCAGCTGGGGCTTTCATCCTGCCAGCTGTCCGTCAGCAGCCGCTCCCCCGATCCGTCCGGCCGGATCACGGAAATGCGGAACTTGCCGCCCTGCATCCGGGTGAAGGCAATCAGGTCGCCGCGCGGGCTCCACACCGGCGAACCGGCGCGCCCGTCGCCAAAGCTGATCCGCTGCGCGCCCGATCCGTCGGCGTTCATCACGTACAGCTGCTGCGATCCGCCCCGGTCGCTTTCGAACACGATCCGCCGTCCGTCCGGCGAATAGCTGGGCGAGGTGTCGATGCTGTTGCCGTTCGTCAGCCGCCGCGTCGCCCGGCTGGCGATGTCATAGGCATAGATGTCGGCGTTGCCCGCCCGCGTCACGCTGAACACCAGCGTGCGCCCGTCCGGCGAAAAGCGCCCGGCAAAGCTCATGCTGTCGAACTCGCCCACCGCCTGCTGCTGGCCCGTCCCCATGTTGTAGATCCACACGCGCGGCCGGTCCTGCGCAAAGCTCATATAGCTCAGCGTCTCGTTCACCGGCGAGAAGCGCGGCATCAGCACCAGCGATTGCCCGCTCGTCAGGAAGCGGTGGTTCGCCCCGTCCTGGTCCATCACCGCCAGCCGCTTCACCCGCTTGGTGCGCGGCCCGCTCTCCGCCACATAGACGATGCGGCTGTCGAAATAGCCGCTCTCCCCTGTCAGCCGCGAATAGACCAGATCGGAACATTTGTGCGCCGCCCGCCGCCAGCCGGCCGGCGTCACGGTAAAGCCCTGCGCCACCAGCCGCTCTTCGGAAAACACGTCATACAGCTGGCAACCAATGGTCAGTGTGCCGTTGGCGTTCGCTGTCACGAACCCCGTCACCAGCGCTTGCGCGGCCGCCGTGCGGAAGGCCGCGAACTGCGGCGCATCCACCTCGGCCAGGCCCGGCGCCGGAAAGGCCTCCGGATCGATCGGCTTGAACAGCCCGGTGCCGGACAGGTTGTTGCCGATGATGGCCGCCACCTGCCGCCCCAGTTCGGCGGTCGTCCCTGCGGGCGTCGCCACGGCCGCCCCGGTGGGGAAGGCCGGCACGGCGACAGGCATGGGCGCCGCCACCCCGCTGGTGATGTCGATCCTCAGCTGCGCCGCCGCGGGGACGGCCAGGGTCAGGCTGCACAGGAACAGGGCCAGTCTTGCGATCATGTCATCAGCCTCGGGTCGAAGTTCAGTTCAAACTCCCGCCAGTGCGGGTACAGGTCCGCCGGCAGGTCCAGCGGGGCGCAGCGCAGCACGGCGCGCTTCGCCGTTTCCACGAAGGCACGGGCATAGGCCTGGTTTCCGGCGGTCGCGCCGGTCTGGCTCACATATTCGGGCGGCGCGGCGACGCTGCCGTCCCGGTTCAGCCGGATGCGCAGCACGGCCGTCATCTCGGCCACGTCCGCCCCGCCGATGGGCGGGTTCCAGCAGGGCGCGATCTGCGCCCGGATCGCCTGCTCCAGCGTCGCCGCCTGAATGGCGGACAGCCGCGACTGTTTCGGCAGGGCGTCCTCGATGGTCCGGGCGAAATCGCTCGTCTCGCGCGGCCGCGCGGCGTTCGGCTTGCTCTTGTCCAGCAGGGCTGCGGATTGTCCGGCCTTGTCCTTCACCGGCGCCTTCACGGGCGGCGGCCGCTTCGGCTGGGCGGCGGCCACGGCCTCGGCGATCGCGTCCTGCGCGGCGGTGTCGTCCGGCGCCTTCACCGGCTTCGGCGCGGGCGGGGCCGGCACTTCGGGCGCGGGCGGCGCGTCGGGCATCGCCTCGGGCGCCGCCAGCGGCTCAGGCTCCCGCGGGGCCGCCTCCATCGAAGGCTTCGGCGGGCTCGTCACCTGCGCCATGTCGGAAATGTCCACGAATTCCACCGGCGTCACATCCGGCTCGGCCGTCATCTGCAGGCTCCGCGCCAGGCCCAGCGAAAGCGCCCCCAACAGGGCGATGTGCAGCAGCGCCGCAACCAGAAGGGCCCGCCCCTCCGTCATCCCGCGCCGGTCTCCCCGGCGCCGGGCTCCGCCGCGCGCGGCTGGTTCACCAGCGCCACCTTGGTAAAGCCCGATCCCGTCACGTCCGCCAGCAACGCCGCCACCTGACCATAGGGCAGCGCCGCGTCGGCGCGGATCACCACCCGCGCCTCCGCGCCGCGCGCGTCCTGCAACGCCGTCAGCCGCGCCGCAAAGGCCGCGTCGCTCAGCTGCTCCTCGCCGATGAAGCGCTGCCCGCGCCCGTCGATGGTGATCGAAATCGGTTCATTGTCGCTCGGCAGCGCCTTCGCCGCCGTCTTCGGCAGGTCCACCGCCACCCCGGTCACCAGCAGCGGCGCCGCCACCATGAAGATGATCAGCAGCACCAGCATCACGTCCACCATCGGCGTGACATTGATGTCCGCCATCGGCTGCCGGCGCCGGCCCCTGCGGCCCCCGCTAACCCCCATGCCCACTCAATGCACCCCGTCCAGCTCGCGCGACATCAGCGCATGGAAGGCACTGGAAAAGCCCTGCAGCCGGTCTTCCAGCCGGGTGATCCGGTGCAGCAGCCGGTTATAGCCGATCACCGCCGGAATGGCGGCAAACAGGCCGATGGCGGTCGCGAACAGCGCCTCCGCGATCCCCGGCGCCACCACGGCCAGGCTTGTATTCTGCGTCGCCCCGATGGCGATGAAGGCGCGCATGATGCCCCACACGGTGCCGAACAGCCCCACGAAGGGCGCAACGGACCCGATCGTCGCCAGCACGCTCAGCCGGTCGGAAAGGTCGGATACGCTGCGGTCGATGGAAGCCGCCATCACCGTGTGCAGCCGGGCGCGCACGCCCTCCCGGTCCACGTTCGCGCGGCCCTCCACGCTCGCCTGCCATTCGTCCATCCCGGCGCGGAACAGGTCGGCGGTCGGGTGGCTGCCCTTGGTCGCCTGCAATTCGTCCAGCGTCTTCGCCTTCCAGAAGCGCTCCTCGAACGCCTCGGCCTCGCCGTCGATCTGCCGCAGCCGCTTCGAGCGCTCGAAGATGATCGCCCACGACCAGATCGAGGCCAGCAACAGCCCGATCATCACCACCTTCACGACGATGTCGGCCTGCAGGAACAGCGCCCACGGAGACATCGTCTCCGCCGTCTTCACCATCAGCTGGTCCAAGTCATTCTCCGGCTGGGGCGTTTCGTCACGCCCCGGAAATAGGTCACAGGGCTTTACGGGAAGTGAACGGCCCGGCTCAAGGGTGCGCGGGCAACAGCCGGGCAAAAGCGTCCATCCATGCGGCAGGCTGCCGCCGCGGCCGCCCGGCCGGCGTCAGGAACCCGGCGCGCACCTGCGCATCCACCAGCAGCTCGCCGCCGCGCAGGATGCGCTGGCCCATGCTCACGCTCGCCCCGCCCAGTGCCAGGCAGCGCGTCTCGATCAGCAGATCGTCATCCAGCTTCGCCGGGCGCAGATATTTCAGCTGCAGGTCGGCCACGGCATAGACGCCCTCGCCGCCCTCGAACGCCCCGCGCTGGTCAATCCCGATCACGCGCAGCAGGTCGCTCCGCGCCCGCTCCATGAAGCGCAGGTAATTGGCATGATAGACAATGCCGGAAAGGTCGGTGTCCTCGAAATAGACGCGCACCGGAAACCGGTGCACGCCATCCTCGATCACACCGGAAACCGGCGCGGGGTGGGCCGCGCCGGCTGCCATATCTTACGCTTCGGCCTTCTCGGCAACCGGGCGCGCATCGCGGCGCTCGGCGATCCGGGCAGACTTGCCGCTGCGGCCACGCAGATAATAGAGCTTCGCCCGGCGCACGGCGCCCCGGCGAACCACTTCGATGGTCTCGATGATCGGCGAATACAGCGGGAACACGCGCTCCACGCCTTCGCCGAAGCTGATCTTGCGAACGGTAAAGCTCGATCCCATGCCCTTGTTGGAACGCGCGATGCACACGCCTTCGAACTGCTGAACGCGGGTGCGCTCGCCTTCCTTCACCTTCACGCCCACGCGAAGCGTGTCGCCGGCGCGGAATTCGGGAACGCCACGCGCTGCCTTCAGCTTGGCGATATTCTCGGCTTCGATCATCTGAAGCAGGTTCATTCTTCACTCCATCGGGTGCGTCCGGACAGTCGCTTCCGTCGCCCCATGCCCTTGTTTGCGGGCCGGTTGATGTCGCCAGAGGGCGGATGCCTCGGGCCGGTCCGGTCAGGACTCATCCCTCAGCAGGTCAGGCCGCCATAGCCTCGTGTCCTCGATTGCCCTCAGCTTGCGCCAGGCCTCGATCTTCCCATGGTCGCCCGACGTCAGAACCTCGGGTATCCCATGTCCCTCCCACACGGCGGGCCGGGTATAGTGCGGATATTCGAGGAGGCCGCTTTCGAAGCTTTCCTCGATTCCGCTGGAAGCGGCGCCCATTACGCCGTCGAGCAGCCGAACGCAAGCATCCAGCAGCACCAGCGCCCCCGTCTCCCCGCCAGACAGGATATAGTCCCCGATCGAAACCGGCTCCACGCCCCGTCCTTCGAAGATCCGTTCGTCAAACCCCTCGAACCGCCCGCACAGGATGGTCACCCCCGGCCCCGCCGCCAGCTCGCGCACCCGCCGCTGCGTCAGCCGCGGCCCGCGCGGCGTCATCGCCAGCACCGGCGCAGCAGGGGAAAGCGCCCGCGCATGGTCCACCGCGCGCGCCAGCACATCCACCCGCAGCACCATGCCCGGCCCGCCGCCCGCCGGCGTGTCGTCCACATTGCGGTGCCGCCCCTCGGCGAAATCCCGCAGCTGGATCGCCTCCAGCCCCCAGCGGCCCTCGGCCATCGCCCGCCCGGCCAGCGAAACCCCCAGCGGCCCCGGAAACATCTCCGGGTACAGGGTCACAACCTGGGCCCGCCAGCTCATACCAGCCAATTTTCGACCCGCAGCGACGGGATGTCTGAAAAGTCCGCGACATTTGCGGTCACCAGCACCGCTCCCAGGCTCAGGCATTGCGCGGCGATCAGCCGGTCAAGCCGACCTCGCCGGAACGGCAGTCTGGAATATTGGTCCGCAGCTGCCTTGTCATAGGGCAAGACCGTCACGAACCCGAACAGGGCGCGGGCGGCCGAAAGTCCTGCTTCGGCGCCCGCCCGCTCGAACCCCAGCATCACTTCGCCGAAACAGATGCTGGATGTCACCAACTGGTCGCGATGCAGCCGCACCCGCGCCCGCAGTCCTTCGCCGCCGGCGGCAAGGAATGCGATGCAGATATTGGAATCAAGCAGAAACCGTGTCGGTTCAGTCAAGCCTGATCCCCACGAGTTGCCACGGAAGATCGCGCTCCTCGAACTCCCGGTCTTCCGGCGGGATCGGCTTCAACCCCGGCACCGATCCATAGAGATCGTCCAGCGCAATCGCCTTCTTCTCGACAGGCTCGATCACATAGCGCCCCTGCTCTTCGCGCACGATCACTTCCTGCCCCGGTTCCAGCGGATAATCTGCCGGCAGCCGCACAGCCTTGCTGTTGCCGCTCTTGAAAACCCTGGTGCTGCGCTGCGCGTTCATGATGCCTCCCGTATATACGGTACGTATATACTATTCCAGCCAACCGGCGTCAATCACCAGCGGATCCGCCACCGTCGGCACCGCCGCAGGGATCAGCGGCACAAGCACGCGGCGCCCGCCCGCCAGCGCCACCTCGATCAGGTCGGACGCGCCGAAATTCTCCACCGCAACCACTTCGCCCAAGGCTTCGCCGGCCGTCGAAACCACTTTCAGCCCCACAAGGTCGTGCCAGTAATATTCGCCCGCCGGCAGCGGCGACAGGCTTTCGCGCGGCACCGACAGCAGCGTGCCGCGCAGGGCTTCGGCCGCCGTGCGGTCACCCACTTCGGCAAACCGCGCAACAGCGCCATGCGGCCCGGGCCGCAGGCTTTTCAGGGTCAGCGTCCGCCCCCCTGCGTCGAATGTCCGGTGGGCCTTCAGCCCCTCGGCGGATGCGGTGAACAGCTTCAGCCGCACCTCGCCGGAAACACCATGGGCGCCGGCCACGGCCGCCATCACGACAGGCCGCCCGGCGCCCATCGCGATCAGCCTTCGGTCGTCTCGGCGGCTTCGGCAGCCGGTTCGTCGGCGGCAGGCGCTTCGGCGGCCGGCTCTTCGGCAACGGCCTCTTCCACCGGCGCAGCAGCGGCGGCAGCGGCGGCTTCAGCCGCTTCGGCTTCCTTCTGCGCCTTCAGTTCCAGGCGCTCCTTGGCCTTTTCGCCCGGCTCGCCCTTCTTCGGGTTGTTCCGGGTCGTGCGGGTCAGCAGGCCGGCGGCATCCAGGAAACGCTCCACGCGGTCGGTCGGCTGCGCGCCAACCGAAAGCCAGTGCTTCGCGCGCTCGGCGTCCAGCGTGATGCGCTCGGCCGAATCCTTGGGCAGCAGCGGGTTATAGGTGCCCAGCTTCTCGATGAAGCGGCCATCGCGCGGGGCGCGGCTGTCGGCCACCACGATGCGGTAAACCGGGCGCTTCTTTGCGCCACCGCGCGACAGACGAATGGAAAGTGCCATATTCTTCTTCCTTGCTCTCTAACTCGATGTTGTTTCAGTGATTATCGCTTGAACTTGAACCCGCCGGGCAGCTTGGGGAACATCCCCGGCGGCAGCGCCGGCATTTCGCCCGGCGCGCCCGGCATCTGGCCCGGCATCCCGCCGCCCATCATGCCGGCCAGGGCGCCCAGCCCGCCCATCTTCTTCAGCCGCTTCATCGCGGTTTCCATGTCGGCGTGCATCTTCAGCAGGCGGTTCACCTCCTGCACCGTCACGCCGGACCCGTTGGCGATGCGGATCTTCCGCCGCGCGTTCAGCAGGTCGGGCTTCGCCCGCTCCTTCGGCGTCATGGACAGGATGATCGCTTCCAGCCGCGCGACGGACTTGTCGTTCACCTTGCCGGCCGCCATCGCTTCCTGCGCCTTGGCCATGCCCGGCAGCATCTTCGCCAGCGCGCCCAGCCCGCCCATCTTCTTCATCTGGCGGAACTGCGCCAGCATGTCGGTCATGTCGAACTTGCCCTTGGCAAGCTTCGCCGCCATCGCTTCGGCCTCGGCGACGTCCAGCGTCTCCGCCGCACGCTCCACCAGCGAAACGACATCGCCCATCCCCAGGATGCGGCCCGCGGCGCGCTCCGGGTGAAACGCTTCCAGCGCGTCGATCTTCTCGCCCGTGCCGACAAACTTGATCGGCTTGCCGGTGATGAACCGCATCGACAGCGCCGCGCCGCCGCGCGCATCGCCGTCCATCCGGGTCAGCACCACGCCGGTCAGCGGCACTTCGCGGCCGAAATTCTCCGCGACGTTCACGGCGTCCTGGCCGGTCAGCGCATCGACAACCAGCAGCGTCTCGGCCGGCTGGGACGCCTGGCTGACGGCCTTCATCTCCGCCATCAGCGCCTGGTCGACATGCAGCCGCCCGGCGGTGTCCAGCATCAGCACGTCAAAGCCCTGCAGCTTCGCCGCCTGCAGCGCCCGCTTGGCGATCTCCACCGGCTGCTGCCCGGCGACGATCGGCAAGGTCGCCACGCCAACCTGCTCGCCCAGCACCTTCAGCTGATCCTGCGCGGCCGGGCGGTTGACGTCCAGCGACGCCATCATCACCTTGCGCCCGCGCTTTTCCTTCAACAGCTTCGCCAGCTTCGCCGTCGTGGTGGTCTTGCCCGAGCCCTGAAGGCCCACCATCATGATCACGGCGGGCGGCGCCACGTTCAGCTCGATGTCGGCATTCTCGCCGCCCAGTGTCTCCACCAGGCAGTCATTCACGATCTTCACGACCTGCTGGCCGGGCGTCACCGACTTCAGAACTTCCACGCCGACCGCCCGCTCGGTGGCACGGTCGACGAAGTCCTTCACCACCGGCAGCGCGACATCGGCCTCCAGCAGCGCCACGCGCACCTCGCGCATGGCAGCCCGCACTTCCAGCTCGTTCAACGCACCGCGCCCGCGCAGCTTGTCGAACACGCCGCCAAGGCGCTCGGACAGGCTCTCGAACATCAGGCGGTCATCCTCGCCATGGGCAATCCGTCACTCCGGTTCCGGGGAAAGGCGCCGCTCGCGGAACCCGCCCCAACGCAAAACGCGCCGGCGTGCGAACCTTCGCTGACCGGCGTGCATCCGTGGACACTCGAAAACAGGTTTTCGGGTGCATGTTGCGCCGCGCCATGGCCCAACAGGGCGGCAGAGTCAAGAAAAGCGAGCGCCCGCAGCGGATCGCCCACGATCCGCACCGGCAAGGACCCGCCCAAAGCAAAGGGGCGGAGCCTCGCGGCCCCGCCCCTTCCCCTGTTGTTCGAAACCGTCAGGCGGCGACGGACGACAGCGACGCCTTGCGGCGGCGCATCGCGAAGCCCACCAGGCCGAAACCGGTGATCAGCATCGCCCAGGTCGCCGGCTCGGGAACCGCGTTTCCGTTCACGAAATAGGCGAAGCGGAAGTCGTTGTAGTCATAGTCGTTGTAGAGGTTGCCCGGACGGTGCGGCGCAGGGTCCGACCGGCCATAGATGTCCTCGAACGCGACATAGGTGTAGCTGCCAGCGGCAACACCATAGTCACCACCGCCGTAAGCGGCGCTGAACACGTTGTTCTTCGTGCCGCCCGGGCCCGGGTCGGGGTTCAGCGACGGATCCGAATGGATCTCCACGCCGGCCACCGTCGGCGGCGCGATGTGCGTCAGCTTCCAGACCAGCGTGTCGCCGGCATAGACAGCGCCGAAATCATGGGCAGACCCCCAGGTCGCATCCCAGCCCACGGCCTTCGGATCGACGGCGGCGGCCGGAATGGCGCTGCGCTCCACGCCGTTCACCAGCAGCGTCAGCTCGGTCGCGTAACCGGTCGTGATGCCGCCCAGATAATAGAGCGTGATGTGACCGGTGGAGCTCGCCGCGAAGCTGTAAGTCGTGGCGTTCGGCGTGCCGATCGGGGCATAAACCGGAAGTGCGGCCGATGCCGGAGCCGCAAAGGCTGCCGCCACCGCAAGGGCAGGAATGGCAAATTTGAAGGTCATATTTTGCTCCTAGAGACAAGAAACCCAGCTCCACGGAACATGCAAACAGCGTGCCAAGCGCCAAATATTTAGGATTCAACGACTTTCACGAATCAGGATTCGCGAATCTGTAAGGAATCTTTACACCGTTAACGACCTCCGCTGCGCCGCAGCATCGGCGCCCCGGCAGGCCCCTGCAGGATTCAGCCCTGTGGCCCGAACACCCGCTCGAACAGATGGTCGATCTGCCGGAAATGATGGTCCAGCTGGAACAGCCCGTCCAGCTGCGCCGGCGACAGCCGCGACGTCACCTCCGGGTCTGCCCCCAGCAGGTCGCGCAGCTGCAAGGCCCCATCCGATTCCCACACCTTCATCGCGTTGCGCTGCACGATGGCATAGGCGCCCTCGCGGCTCACGCCCGCCTGCGTCAGCGCCAGCAGCACGCCCTGCGAATGGATGAGCCCGCCCATCCGGTTCAGGTTCTTCAGCATCCGCTCGGGATAGATCAGCAGCTTGTCCACCACGCCCGTCAGCCGCGCCAGCGCAAAGTCCAGCGTGATCGTCGCATCCGGCGCGATCCCGCGCTCCACCGACGAGTGCGAGATGTCCCGCTCGTGCCACAGCGCCACATTCTCAAGCGCCGGCGTCACGGCAGACCGCACCAGCCGCGCCAGCCCGGTCAGATTCTCCGTCAGCACCGGGTTGCGCTTGTGCGGCATGGCAGAGCTGCCCTTCTGCCCCGGTGCGAAATACTCCTCCGCCTCCAGCACCTCGGTCCGCTGCAGATGGCGGATCTCCACCGCCAGCCGCTCCACGCTGCTGGCGATCACGCCCAGCGTCGCAAAATACATCGCATGCCGGTCGCGCGGGATCACCTGGGTGGAAATCGTCTCCACCTTCAGCCCCAGCTCGGACGCCACATGCGCCTCGACGGCAGGGTCGATGTTGGCGAAGGTGCCGACGGCGCCCGAAATCGCGCAGGTCGCGATCTCGTCCCGCGCCGCCGCCAGCCGCGCCCGGCAGCGGTCGAACTCGGCATAGGCCTGCGCCAGCTTGAAGCCGAAGGTCACCGGCTCGGCATGAATGCCGTGGCTGCGCCCCATCGTCGGCGTGAACTTGTGCTCCAGCGCCCGGCGCTTCAGCGCCGCCAGCAACGCATCCATGTCTGCCAGCAGGATGTCGGTCGCCCGCGCCAGCTGCACCGAAAGGCAGGTGTCCAGCACGTCGGAACTCGTCATCCCCTGGTGCATGAAGCGGGCTTCCTCGCCAACCTGCTCGGCCACCCAGGTCAGGAAGGCGATCACGTCATGCTTGGTCACCGCCTCGATCGCGTCGATGGCCGCCACGTCGATCGCGGGATTGGTCGCCCACCAGGCCCACAGCGCGTCGGCCGCCGATTGCGGCACCACGCCCAGTTTCGCCAGCGCGGTGGTGGCATGGGCCTCGATCTCGAACCAGATGCGGAAGCGGGCTTCCGGCGTCCAGATGGAAACCATGTCGGGGCGGGAATAGCGCTGGATCATGGCCGCGCCCCCTACGCCACCGTCACCCCATCTGCAACCGCCTCTGCCCCGCGCCAACGCGCGCGCGCTGCACCCGCGCCAGCCTGTCGGACCGCGCCGTCACCGGCTGGGTAAAGCGCCATTCGCACAGCGCCTCGGCCGGCGTCAGCACCACCTGCATATAGCCCCGGCCCGATGTGTCGGCCCATCGCAGCGTCGGGTTCGCCGCCGTCAGCGCGCCAGCCACCTGCGCCGGCGGCGCAGAGCGCAGATAATGCTCGAACCCGGGCGAAGACACCGACTGTCCCGCAAACTCCACCCCCGCCGGCCGGCCGTCGTTCACCAGGTCGCTCGCCCAGGCGTTGTGGCTGTCGCCCGCCAGCACCACCAGGTCCGCGCCCGCCTTCTGCGCCATGCCCAGCACCCGCGCCCGCGCCGCCGGATAGCCGTCCCAGCTGTCCATGTTCAGCGGCAGCCCCAGCTTGGCAGACAGTTCCGCCGCCCCCAGGAAGGCCGCCACCTCGCCGCTCGGATTCGGCCCCGCCAGCTGCGAGGCGCCCTGCGGCATCAGGATCTTCCCCATCACCACCTGCTGCCCCAGCACCTGCCAGCGCACGCCCCGCTTCGCGGCCGCCTGCATCTGCGCGAACAGCCACTGCTCCTGCTCCACGCCCAGCAGCTGCCGGTTGCCCGCCACCCACTGCTCGTCGCGCAGCCGCTTCAGCGCGGTCATCGTGTCCGGCCCCTTGCGGATCGCCGCCGCCAGATCCAGCGGCTCGTCCCGCCCGCTCACCCGCGTCTCCAGCCGGTACAGCGTCGCCAGCCGGCCGATGTCGTAACTGGCCCACAGCGCATCCGAAACCGGCATCCAGTCCCGATAGGCCGCCTTCGCCGCCGCCACGCGCGCGGCCCACTCGCCCTCGTCGCGCCCATGGTTCTCGGCCCCCGCGCGCCAGGCGTCGTTGGCGATCTCATGATCATCCCACACCGTCACCGCAGGCACCCGTGTATGCAGCGCCTGCAGATCCGGGTCGGCGCGATAGCCCCGGTATCGCGCCCAGTAATCCTCGCGCCGGATCGTCTCGCCCGCCGGCTCGATCACCCGCCCGGCCACGGCCTCCCGCGCGCCCGGATAGGTGCCGCGCGCATATTCATAGATATAGTCGCCCAGGTGGACGATCAGGTCGATGTCATCCGCCGCCACCGCATGGGCATAGGCGTTGAACCAGCCGAACGGCAGGTTGGAACAGGAAAACACCCCCATGCGGAACGCCGCCGGGCTGCCCTCGGGCAGCGTGTGCGTCCGCCCGATCGCCGATTTCACATTCTTCCCCGGCCCGATGAAGCGGTAGTAATAGGTTCGGCCCGGCGCCAGCCCCTTCACCGTCACCCGCGCTGTCCAGTCCCGCCCCGGCTCCGCCAGCGCCTGCCCCATCACCCGGGCCCGCGCCATGCGCGGATCGCCCGAAATCTCCAGCTCCAGCGGCACCGCCTGCCCGCCCGCCCCTTCGAACCGGGTCCAGAACAGCATGGAGGTCTGCGAAGGCTCGCCCGATGCGACACCATGGGTGAACCCGCCCAGCGGCGCCGCCTGCACCGCCTTGCGCCGCTGCGCCCAGGCCACGCCCGGCAACAGCAGCCCGGCCCCGGCTGCCGCCCCCGCCAGCAATGTCCGCCGATCGAAATCCCGTCCCGCCATGTCAGTCTCCCTGGGCAACGCCGCTAGCCCCGCTTCATGACCAGCGCATTGCAGCCGCCGCCCGCCCGCCCCACATGCCCGCCCATGCCCAGGATGCGCAAGAAGTCCGATCTCCCCACCCGCGTCTGCGCGCGCTGCGGCCGCCCCTTCAGCTGGCGGAAGAAATGGTCGCGGGATTGGGACAATGTGCGCTACTGTTCGGATGCATGCCGGGCCGGGAAGGGGCCCGCAGAGGGAGAGAAGCCGTGGCGACCCAACTGAAAACCCCAACCGACGTGCGCGCGCAGGTCTCCGCAGAGGAATGGGAACGCCGCGTCGATCTCGCCTGCGCCTATCGCCTTGTCGCGCATTATGGCTGGGATGATCTCATCTTCACCCACCTCTCGGTCCGGGTGCCCGGCCCCGAACATCATTTCCTCATCAACCCCTACAACCTGATGTTCGACGAGATCACCGCCTCGTCGCTGGTGAAGATCGATGTGCAGGGCAATCCCGTCATGGAAACCCCCTACATGACGAACCCGGCCGGCTTCACCATCCACTCCGCCGTCCACATGGCGCGGGAAGACGCGCACGCCGTCATGCACCTGCACACCCCCATGGGCCAGGCCGTCTCCGCCCAGTCCGATGGCCTCATGCCCCTCACGCAGACGGCGATGCTCATCCGCGACGAGATCGCCTACCACCATTATGAGGGCGTCGCCGTCGACCTCGACGAGCGCGAGCGCCTCGTCGCCGATCTCGGCACGAAGAACGCGATGATCCTCCGGAACCATGGCACGCTCGCCGTGGGTGAAACCGTGGGCGAAGCCTTCATCCGTCTCTATTTCCTCGAACGCGCCTGCGAAGCGCAGATCCACGCGCTCGCCGGCGGCACCCAGCTCATCAACCATCCGCCGCAGGGCACCCCGGAAAAAACCAAGGAACAGGGCGCGACCGGCCTGAAGGTCGTCGGCAACCTGCTCGCCTGGCCCGCGCTCCGCCGCAAGATGGACCGGCTCGACCCCAGCTATGCCAGCTGAAGCCGGCCGCCCGAAAACCACACGGCCCATCCCCGGCGCGCGCCCGCGCGCCGGGGATTTTTCATGTCCCCCTTGAAACAATGTCGCCCGGGCCCTAGCTCGCCTTCAATTCCGGGCGCCTCTGGCCGTGCGGGCGCGCACGGTGATGTCGGAAGCGCAGATGAAAATCGGCGCTGACGCGGCGCATCGCTGTTCGAAAGAGGGGAAAAATGGATCTGCTGGCAACGGCATGGCTGGGCACGCCGCTCTGGCTCTGGCTCAGCTTCTTCGGCATCGTCGTGGCGCTGCTCGCGCTCGATCTCGGCGTCCTCCACCGCGAGGATCATGAAATCGGCGTCAAGGAAAGCCTCTGGCTCTCCGCCTTCTACATCTCGCTCGGCCTCGGCTTCGCCGGCTTCGTCTGGTGGCAGCTCGGCCAGCAGGCGGCCATCGAATATGTCACCGGCTTCGTCGTCGAAAAAAGCCTCGCGATGGACAATGTCTTCGTCATCGCGATGATCTTCACCTACTTCGCGATTCCAAGGCTTTATCAGCACCGCGTCCTGTTCTGGGGCATCCTCGGCGTGATCCTGCTGCGCGGCATCATGATCGGTTTCGGCGCGGCGATCGTCACCCAATATGCCTGGGTGCTCTATCTCTTCGCGGCCTTCCTCATCGTCACCGGCATCCAGATGTGGCGCAACGCCGACAAGGAGTATGACGTCGCCGGCTCCCCCGTCCTCAAATGGGTTCGCGGGCACATGCGCGTGACAGACGGGCTGCACGGCAACCAGTTCTTCGTGAAGCAGCCCGATGCGGCCACCGGCCGGCTCGTCACCTGGGCAACGCCCCTGTTCCTCGCGCTTGTCATGGTGGAGTTCGTGGACCTTGTTTTCGCGATCGATTCGATCCCCGCGATCTTCGCCATCACGACAGACCCGTTCATCGTCTACACGTCGAACATCTTCGCCATCCTCGGCCTGCGCGCGCTCTATTTCGCGCTCGCCGCCATGGTGCACCGCTTCCACTATCTGAAATATGCGCTCGCGGTGCTGCTGGTGTTCATCGGCTCGAAGATCTTCCTGGGCGATCTGCTCGGCCTCGCAGGCGGAAAGGTGCCGCCGTCGATCAGCCTCGGCGTCACCTTCGCCATCCTCGCGGCGGGCGTCGGCTTCTCGTTGTGGAAGACGAAGGATGCGGAAACCACAGTCAGCGGAGGGTCGGCCGGCGGCTAAGCCGCCGAGTCCGGCCCTCTTTCACCAACGCACCGCAACAAAGAGCAACGAGGCAAAGCCTCGTGCCGTCGGTCTGGACGGGCGATAGTGATCGCCCGCTCAGCCGGCCGTGCTTGCGCGGAGTCCGCCAGTCAACGCTTCGCGTTGATGGCGGCCCGGCGCAAAGCGCCGCAAGGCCGACCGGCCGCCGGCGCAAGTGCGCCGAAGCAAGGGCCGCGGATGCGGCCCGCCCGCAGGGGCCGAAAGAAAACCCGCTCTAGCTTACCAAATTCAGTTTCGGCATCGTCACCAGATTCTGCCGCTTCGCGATCGTCAGGCGCGTCAGCCAGGGGCTCTCCTTGTCGGTGAACTGGCTGGGGGTCATGCCCACGAAATTCTTGAAGTCCCGGATGAAGTGGGACTGGTCGTAAAAGGCCCCGGCCGCCGCCTGTTCCCAGCCCGCGTCGGGCTCCAGCCCCAGGCGGACGGCGGCCTGCAACGCGCGATACTTGCGCGCCAGCATCTTCGGGCTCGCCCCATACACCTTCAGCGCCAGCCGCTCGATCTGGCGCGACGACATCCCCGTCAGCTTCACCAGGTCGTTCACGTCCGGGTTGATGGATCCCGCCAGCCACTCGTCGGCGGCGCGGGTGAACCATATGGGCGGCGGCTTCGCCTGCATCGAAAGCAGCAGGAAGAAGGCGTCGGCGGCGGCCACCACCTCCCGGTGGGATCGCGCCTCGCCCATCCGCTGCAGCGCCCGCCGCGCCACCGGCCCCGCCACATCCTCCAGGTCGGTCAGCCGATCGGCGAATTCGCTTGCGCCCGCCCCCACCAGCGCGGCCCAGCCCGCCGGCAGCAGCCCCGCGCCAAAGATCTTCAGCGGCCCCACCGCGCTGAACCGCACCGCCACATTGGTCGGCCCGCACAGGGCGGCCTGCGGCATCGGCACCGTCGGCCCGTCGCCATAGTTGAAGCAGCCCGATCCGGCATAGAGGAACCGCACCTGCGGCAGCTCGGCGCGCAGCGTGTCGGTCAGCGCGGGCGCGTCCGCCTCGAACACATAATAGCTGGAAACCCAGGCGCGCAGCGGCGCGGCCGGGGAAAAATAGCGCAGCGAGAACTGCGGCGCCCTCACCGCCTCAAATGCCCTTCAAGGGGCAACACCCATGGCACAGACAGCATGCGACCACCTGTTCAGATTGGCCCGGAACAAGGACCTTCCCGGCGCGTTGCCCGTCCGCACGCTGCACAAGCATCGGAAAGCAAAGGCCGCCGCCAGGGAAGTTTCCTTGCAGCAAGCCCGCCGGTTGACAGGCGGAATAGTCCATCGAAATCGCAGGAAAATCAACCCTCGCCGCTTGAATAGCGGAAAAGCCGCCCCGGGGCCGAAGCCCCGGGGCGGAAAAGTGAGGATGGTGGCCGCGTCAGCCGTTGGAGACTGCGCATGCGCAGCCCCCGCCGGACCTCGGCGGGAATGACCATCCTTTGGGTCGCAAGTCTGGAATAAGCCCCGGGGCGGTCCGCTGTATTGGACGGATTCGACATCTTTCCGAACCCCCGGAAATCCGCCCTTTCCGCCCGGAAAGCAAAGCGCCGCGCGGGGGCCAACCCCCCCCCCCCGCCCCCCAGCCCGGCAGGCCGGGGTACT
>NZ_JAYRCW010000025.1:23051-29241 GCF_041909755.1 Sandaracinobacter sp. | reverse complement strand
CGCGCCGCCCCTCCAGCACCTCGGTATAGCCATAGGACCATCCCAGCATGGCGTTCACCGCGGCGGCCTCCTCGTCGGTGAAGGCTGCGCGCTTCACCCCCTTGGGCCGCCCCGTCGTGCCGGATGTGTAGATGATCGAACTCGGCGCGGGTTCCGCCTCGCCCGCAAATGGCGCGGCCGCCGCCAGCAGCTCGTGCCAGCGGGGAAGGCCATCGTCCGGCGTCGCCGCCTGCAGGCCATAGGCGGCGCGGATGTGCGGCGGCGTTTCCACCACCACCACCGGCAGTCCTTCGGGGATGGCGGCGCGGACAGGCGGCAGCAGGTCCTCATGGATCAGCAGCAGCTTCACGCCGCTGTCGCGCAGCAGGTAACCGGCCTCGTCCGGCGTGTAGTGCCAGTTCACCGGCACCGGGAACAGGCCCAGCATCCCCGCCCCGAACAGCGCCTCGAAATAGGCGAGGTCGTTGCGCAGATACAGCGCCACGCCATCGCCCTTCGAAAGCCCGTATCCGGCGATCACGCCGGCGGCGCGGCGGGCCGCCTCGTCCAGCTCCGCCGTCGTGATCCGCCGCTCGCCGCTGCCGATCCAGCCCATCGCCGCCTCTCCTCAGCGCTCGTTCATCGCCACATATTCCTGGATCTTCTGCTTCCCCAGCTGGCTCATATGCACCTCGTCGGGGCCGTCGGCGATGCGGATGAAGCGGTTCAGCGTGAAGAAGGCCGCGATCGGCGTATCGTCGCTCACCCCCATGCCGCCATGCACCTGGATCGCCCGGTCGCACACCGTCTGCGCCATCTGCGGCGCCACCACCTTGATCGCCGCGATCAGGTCCTTCGCCTGCCGGTTGCCGTAACGGTCCATGGCGTCCGCCGCCTTCAGCGTCAGCAGCCGCGCCATCTCGATCTCGCAGAAGCTCTTCGCCACGTCCTGCCGGATGCTGGACTGGTCGGCCAATTTCTTCCCGAAGGCCACCCGGCTGTCCGCCCGCCGCGCCATGATTTCCAGCGCGCGCTGCGCCTGCCCGATCGATCGCATGCAGTGGTGGATGCGCCCCGGCCCCAGCCGTCCCTGCGCGATCTCGAAGCCCCGGCCTTCGCCCAGGATCAGGTTTTCCTTCGGAACCCGCACATTGTCGAACCGCAGCTCGCATTCACCGCCCGGTGAATTGTGCGATCCGAACACCGTCAGATGGCGCACGATGGTGATGCCCGGCGTGCCCGGTTCCACCAGGATCTGCGAATGCTGCGTGTGGCGCGAACCGTCGAACCGGCTCTTGCCCATCACGATCCAGATGTCGCAACGCGGATGCATGGCATTGGAAATCCACCATTTCCGGCCGTTGATCACATAGTCGTCGCCGTCGGGCAGGATCGAAAGCTCCAGGTTGGTCGCGTCGGACGAGGCGACCTGCGGCTCCGTCATCACATAGGCGGACCGGATCTTCCCCTCCAGCAGCGGCTTCAGCCACTTCTGCTGCTGCGCCGGGCTGCCGAACTTCGCCAGCACCTCCATGTTGCCGGTGTCCGGCGCGGAACAGTTGAACACCTGCGAGCTCCAGGGCGAACGCCCCATGATCTCCGCCAGCGGCGCATATTCCAGGTTGGTGAGGCCGGGGGAGAATTCGCCATATTCATGCGGCAGGAACAGGTTCCACAGCCCCTCGGCCCGCGCCTTCGTCTTCAGCGCCTCCATACCCGGCCATTCCTTCCACAGGTTCGCCGGATCATGCACCCAGTCGTGATAGGCCTGCTCGTTGGGATAGATGTGCGCGTCCATGAAGGTTTCCAGCTGCGCCAGCAGCCCCTTCACCTTGTCGCTGTGGTCGAATTGCATGGGTCGTCCTTTCTCAGAGGGAGAGGCCGCCATCCACCACCAGCGTATGGCCGGTGACATAGGCAGCAAGCGGGGAAGCAAGGAAGATGGCGGCGCCCGCCATGTCGGCCGGCAGGCCGGCGCGGCGCTGCGGAATGGTGGCCAGAGCGCCCGCCATCCGCTCGGGGTTCTGCGTCGTCACCCGCGTCAGCTTGGTGTCCACCAGCCCCGGCGCCAGCCCGTTCACGCGAATGCCTTCCGGCCCCCAGGCCTGCCCCAGCGTCTTCGTCAGGCTGATCGCGCCCGCCTTGGAGGCCGCATAGGCCGGATTGCCGATGTTCGCCTTCAGCCCGGAAATGGAACTGACGATGATGACGCTGCCTTTGGTGGCGATCAGCTGCGCCTTGAACTTCCGCGCGCAGTGCATCAGGCTGTCCAGGTTCACGGCCATCACCCGGTCCCAGCCGGCCCGCTCGAACTCGCCCCGCTTGTACACCACCGTGCCCTGGCACAGCACCAGAACATCCAGCGTGTCGAAGGGCAGCGCGGCCGCCTCGATCGCATCCGGGTCGCCCACGTCCACCTGCGCATAGCCAAGGCCCGAAAGGTCGGAACCGTCCGCCGGGTCATAGTCGGCGGCGGACGCCTTCGTCCCCCACACGACCACCTCTGCCCCCCGCTCGCGGAAGCCGTGCGCGATGCCGTTTCCGATCCCGCTCGATCCCCCCACCACAAGCACGCGCTTTCCGGTGAAATCCGTATCCGTTGCCAAAGTCAGCCTCCCTCAGCCGATGCGCCGCAGCGCGCGTTCGAACAGGTAGATGGTATGGGCGTGCAGCCGGTCGCCCACCTCGCGCGGGGCCTTGCCGGCGCAGGCCCGCGCATGCGTGCCTTCCAGGATGATCCCCAGCTTGTAGCAGGCCAGCACCGCGAACCAGTCGAAGTGCGCCAGATCCCGCCCTGTCCGCGCCGCATAATGGGCGATCAGCTCGTCGGGCGTCGCGAACCCTTCCCACGGCGTCACCGCCACATCCGTCTCGTGCGGGCGGTCGCCTTCGGGCCAGGTCGCCACCAGCCATCCCAGATCCAGCAGCGGATCGCCCAGCGTGCAAAGCTCCCAGTCCACCACGGCGGCCAGCTCCCCGCTGTCGCGCCGGAACAGCACATTGCCGAAGTGGAAATCGCCGTGAATGATGCCCGCCCGGAATGTCTCCGGCCGGTGATCTTCCAGCCAGCGCGCCACCTTCGCCACACCGGGAATGGCGTCCGGCCCGGTCCAGCCGGGCATCTCCGCATAGCTTTCCAGCTGCGAAGCCCAGCGCCCCACCTGCCGTTCAAGCCAATTGTCCAGCTTGCCGAAGCCTTCCAGCCCCACCGCCCGGTAGTCCACGCCGGAAAGCGCCGCGATCGCCTCCACCATCGCCAGCCCCATGCGGTGCCGCATCGCCGCGTCGCCCGCATGCGGCATCGGCAGCCCCTGCGCCGCGTTGAAGCCGTCCACCGGTTCCATCAGGTAAAAGGCCGCGCCCAGCACGCCGTCGTCCCCGCAGGCGGCGATCAGCCCGGGGTGCGGCACCGCCGTTCCCGCCAGCGCCGCCAGCGCCCGCGCCTCGCGGCGCATCGTCTCGTTGCTGTTCGCCCGCAGCACCGGCGGCGGCCGGCGCAGCACATAGGCCCTGCCCGCCCGCTCGAACCGAAGCAGGATGTTCTGCGTCCCGCCCGACAGCCGCTCAACGCCGGTCAGCGGGCCATGGCCCAGCCGCTCGCCATCCATCCACGCCGTCAGCGCGCCAAGGTCCACACCCGGCTCCAACCGATCCTCCCCGATTTATCCACATGGATAATGCGTTTGACGCATCCGCCCGTCAAACTATGAATAGCGCCATGGTCCCGCCCCGCACGCCCGCCGATCAGCTGAAGGCCGCCGCCCTCGCGCTGTTCGCGCAGCGCGGGGTCGATGCCGTCACCGTGCGCCAGATCGCGGAGGCCGCCGGGCAGAAGAACCATGCCGCGGTCGGCTATCACTTCGGCTCGAAGGACGAACTCGTCCGCCAGGTGATCATCCACGGCGCGCGCCTGATCGATGATCTGCGCAACAACCTCCTCGACGAGATGGAGGCGCGCGGCGGGCCACACACGCTGTTCGATGTGGCCGACTGCCTCGTGCGCTCGTCGCTGCCGGCCGCGGATCCGCCGTGGAGCGATTGCTACAACCGCTTTGTCGTCTCGCTGCAGCTGTCGAACCGGCGGCTGTTCATGGATGCGAGGGAGGGCCGCTGGTACTCCGGCTTTGAGCGCTGCCTGGCCCACGCCCGCCGCCTGAGGCCGGATGTCACGCCGGACCTGATGAACCAGCGCCTCGTCTTCATGGGCGCAGCGCTCGGCGGCATCCTCTCGGCGCGCGAAGGCGAACTCGCGGACAAATCACGCCCCCACCCCACCTGGACAGCGCCCGAAACGCTGGATCGCGTCGCCCACGCGCTGGCCGCAATCCTGGCCGGCTGATACCGCCCGGCCGGCTATGCGCTCCCGAACGCAAAGATCCGTTCCACCACCCAGAAGCTGGCGATGCCGCCGATGGCATAGGCGGGAAGCGTCACTGCCCAGCGCGGGTCGACAGGCCCGCCCGTCAGCCGGCGCGCCAGTGCCGCCGCCGCCAGCAGCACGCCCACGAAGATCAGCTGCCCGATCTCGACGCCCACGTTGAAGAACAGCAGCGCCAGCGGAATGCTGTTTTCCGGCAGCCCCACCTCCGCCAGCGCGCCCGCGAACCCCAGCCCGTGCAGCAGGCCGAACGAGAAGGCGACGGCCCAGGGCTTTTCCGATGCCAGGCTCGGATGCCCCTGCTCCCGCCGCAGGATCTCCAGCGCCACGAACAGGATCGACAGCGCGATGATCGCCTCCACCGGCGGCCCCGGCACGTTCAGCACCCCCAGCGTCGCCAGCGTCAGCGTGATCGAATGGGCGATGGTGAAGGCGGTGATCGTCAGCAGCAGCTGCCGCTTGCCGCGCACCAGCATCACCAGCGCCGCCACGAACAGCAGGTGGTCGATCCCCAGCAGGATATGTTCGATGCCCAGCCAGGTATAGCTGGTGATCACCTCCAGCGGGCCGGGGCTGGCGCTCGCGGTAAAGGCCGGAACCGCAGGGTTCAGCCGTTCCAGCTGCTCGCTGCCGTCCGCCCGCGCCAGCCGCACCAGAACATCGGTCCGCGTCAGCCCCAGCCCCTCGAAGGCGATCGGGCGCCCATACAGCCCGCCCGGCACCTCCGCCGTCCAGCGGATCACCGTTGCCCCGCCCACATAGGATGGGCGGCGCGGCGTCACCTCCCGCGTGCCGGGCGGAAACACCGGCTTCAACTTCAGCGTCGTCTGCTCGTCCAGCGCCGGCACCTTCCACAGCACGTCATAGCGGCCGGGGGCAGTTTCGGTGAGCTGCAGATAGGCGGGCTTGAATTCGTCCGCCCGCGCCGGCCCCGCCACGATCGCCAGCAGCAGCGCCAGCAGCAGCCGGATCATGGCTGCGCCTCGATCACCACGTCATAGCGCGTGCGCAGCTCCGACAGCCGCTTCGCCCGCGCAGCCTCGCGCGCTGCATTCTCCCACTCCCGCAGCACCTCGGCGCGCACATCGGCCAGCGCCGGCACCTCCGGGGCAGAGCGGCTCTCCAGCCGCACCAGGTGCAGGCCATAGCCGGATGCGACCGGCCCCTGCCAGCCGCCCACCGGAAGCCGCGCCAGCGCAGCCGCGAAGCCCTCCCCGAACTCGCGGCCGACAAGGTCGATCGCCATCCCGTCGATCCGGGCCGGCAGCAGCGTCGGCCGCCCGACGTCGGATGGCGCCGCACCGCCCGCCAGTGCCTTCAGCGCAGCCCCGGCCCGCGCCCGATCCTCCGCAGCACTGCCGGAGGTGTCGAGAAGCAGTTGCGTGAACGTCACGACAGGCGGCGCGATGAAGCGTTCGGGATGCGCCGCCAGATAGGCCGCAAGATCGGCCTCGGTCGGCTCGCGCGCGTCCTCCTCCTCGGCGATCAGCTCATATTTCTGCCGAACGCGCCGCTTCACGACGGCATCGTCGCGCTCCAGCCCCATGCCCAGCCCCTCGCGGTAGAGGATCTCCTCATCCACCTTTGATTGCACCAGCGCATCCAGCTCCCCGGCGGTCGGCGGACGCCCCCACAGCTTCCGGTGCTCCGCCTCCAGCGCAGCCACCGTCGCGGCGGTCACGCGGATCTCATTGTCTCCACCGGACGGATTCACCAGCGCATAGAGCAGAAAGAGACCAAGGCCGATTCCAAGGAAATGAACCAGCGGCTCGCGAAGCAGGCGGGCGATCATCGGTGACTGGCACTCCACAAAGGGGGCGGCATCGCTCCCCC
>NZ_JAYRCW010000025.1:0-23041 GCF_041909755.1 Sandaracinobacter sp. | reverse complement strand
AGACCGTAGCAGCGGCGCTTCAAACACAATGTCCCCGAATGGACAATTTTGCCCGCCGCCGCCTCAGGCCGGCGTGTACCAGATCGGCGACGTCCAGGCCCGCTCCTGCAGGGTCGCCGGAACGCCCGTCAGCAGCGGCTTCTTCAGCTTCACGGCGTCGATCGTGCTCCAGCGCGGCGTGGGGATTTCCAGCACCCGCGCATAATAAACCGCGCGAACCCGGGGATCGAACGAAGGATCGGTCCAGGCCGCCTTCAGCTCCGCCGCGCCGATGCTGTTCGCATAGGTCGCCGTCTTCAGGTCCACCGTGTTCCCCACGGGCGGGAGCTTGCCCTTCGCGTCCGGCTTCCGCCCGCCCGACCAGGCCACATCGAAGATCCGCTCGTGCGATTTGCCGGCGGCATCCACCCAGCCCTTCACGATCTGGACCCGATCCAGATTGGCGCTCTTCGGGTCCTTCAGCGCCGTCACCAGGAAGGTCGGCGCGGTGGCGCCGGGGCCGCCCTTCAGGTCGCCGCCCATCGGCACGCCGCCCTTGTAGCCGCGCTTCACGAAGTCGGCCGCCGCAAGGTCGTCCTGCGAAAGCCCGAAGCCCCCGAACAGCCGCACCCGGATGAAGGTGCCCGAGGTCGCGAACGTCTCCTTGCGCTGCATCGCGGCGTACAGCGATTCCCGCGTGTTCGATTCCGCCCACACCCCGGAAAGGCCGCCCGAACTGAACTCGTTCAGCTGCTGCACCTGCGCCGCGGGCTGCCCCGGCACCCCGAACAGGCGGACATTGGGGTCCATCTCCACCCCGAACTTGCCCACATAGTTGAATTCCTCGTTCGACGCGGCAGCCATGTGGGTGTCCGTGTCGCCCATGAAGCCGAACTTGAACGGATTGCCCAGCCCCGCCGCTTCCAGCGCAAGCCCCCGGATCAGCGCTTCGCGGGCATAGCTGCCGCTTTGCGTCGTCGGCCGCACGCTTTCGGCCGACAGCGTCCAGTCGAACAGCTCGAAGCCGGCAAACTCGTCCTGCGGCGACAGGCCCGGCCACACTTCCGACGTGCCCTTGATCTGCGTCAGCTCGTAGATGGGCTCGTTCCGCATCCGCGTCTGCACCCACGCCGCGTCGATCGGGCTGCCGTCGAACCGGGTGGTGGCGAACATCGCGCCGTTGCTCATGTTCGCATTGTGCGTGATCGCCAACAGCTTCGATCCCCGGGCGCGCTGCGCATCCATCCAGCGCCACAGATCCTCGGGATTCTCGCTGTCCAGCTGGGAATAGGGCAGGTCGGGCACCACCTTCGTGTCCGCGAACAGCACGATCCGGTGCAGGTTCTGCTGCGCGGGATTGGATGTCCATTCAAAGCCGGCGAAGGTCGTGAACCTGCCCGGCTCGTTATAGCTGTCCACCACCTCCAGGATCCGCTTCCAGGTCGTCCGCGCGATCGCCGGGTCATTCAGCGCCGGATCGATCCCGGTGTCCAGGCTTCGGACAAGATCGGTGAAGGCCGCAAACGCCACCGCCGGGTCGGGCGAAAGCACGCGCGACGCGATCGGCAGTTTCGATGCCGCGCTGCCCGGCCGCTGCATCTCCTGGAACACGCCCAGCATCTCGGCATGGTCCGAAACGGCATAGAAATCGAGCGGCGTGCCCGCCTGGTTCGTCTCCTTGCCCATGCCGGGCCGGATCGCCTCGCCCTTCGCCCAGCGGAAGATATCCTCCGGCGTCGTCCGGGTGCCGTTGGTGAAGGCGTCGAAGGAATAGCTGCTGTGCACATGCACCGCGCCGAAATAGGCGGTGCGGTCGGGATTCACCGCAACCGCCTCCTTGCCGGCGGCCGCCTGAGTGTCCGTCCCGGCCGGCTCTCGCCCGCAGCCCGCCAGCGCCAGCATCGCCACGCCGCCCGCGAACAATCCCCATGTCCCTCTTGCCATGTCCCCGCTCCTTCCGACTGGAACATTAGCGGCCGTCCCCTTGCCGGAATGGTCCGATCAAGCCATTTTGTGGCATGTCCACGCCGCTCACGCCGGATGCCGCCCGCGCCCTTCTCGGCAGCCGGGGCTGGCTTTCGGCCGTCCCGGCCGACTTCCGCGACGCCTTCCTCGGCGCCTGCCGCCCGCGCAGCATCGCAGCAGGCGAGCTGTTCAGCCTCGCCGGGGATGATGCCGCGGCAGGCCTCGGCATCTATGGCGTGGTCTCGGGCCAGGTCGCCGTGACATCGGCGATGAACAGCGCGGATGCCCCGGTCGCGCTGCTCTTCAACCCCGGGGACTGGGGCGGTTATGCCCCCCTCATCCGCCCCGTCCGGCTCGCCAACTCGCGCGCCACAACGGCCACGATGATCCTGCACGTCTCGATCGCAGAGGTGCGCCGCATGCTAGCCGACCGGCCTGACTGGTGGCAACCTGTCGCCACCCTCACCTTCGAAGCGGGGCTGGTCTATGCGCGGATCGCAGTCGATCTGCTGCTGAACCGGACAGACAGGCGGCTGGCGGCGATCCTGCTGCACCAGGCCGGCTGCCGCCATGCCGGGCAACCGGCCGATCTCCATCTCAGCCAGATCGAGATCGCGGAAATGATCAACCTGTCGCGCTATCCCACGCGCCAACTACTGGCCGCATTCGAAGAACGCGGCTGGCTCGCGCAATCCTACCGCCGGATCAAAATCCTCGATCCCGCGCAACTGCGCCGGCTGGCGGACGGCGGCTGAAACCGCCGCCGGCCCCGGCCTTCAGGCCGGGCTGTACCAGATGGGGGAGGTGAACGCGCGCTCCTGGTGGATCAGCGCTGCCCCCTTGGGCGCCTTCACCTTGAACTTCACCTGGTCATGGGCTGTCCAGCGCGGCGTCGGGATCTCCAGCACCCGCACATAATAGACCGCGCGCTGACCGGCATCGAACGACGGGTCGGTCCACAGGCCCACCAGCTCCGCCGCCCCGATGCTGTTCGAAAAGGTCGCGGTGGTCAGATCCACCGTGTTCCCGACCGGCGGCAGCTTGCCGCCGGCATCCGGCTTGCGCGCACCGGACCATTTCACATCGAAGATCCGCTCGTGCGTCCGGCCGGCGGCATCCACCCAGCCCTTCACGATCTGCACCCGGTCAAGGTTCGCGCCGTCCGGGTCCTTCATCGCCGCCACAAGAAAGGTCGGCGCCTTGCCGGCAGGTGCAGGCTTCAGATCCGCGCCCATCGGAACGCCTTTCGTGTAGCCCGCCTTCACCAGATCCCCCAGATCCGACGATGCGAAATCATACCCGCCGAAGAACCGCACGCTCATCCGGGGGCCGGTCGTCGCGAACGTCTCCCGGCGCTGCATCGCGTCGAAGATCGCCTCGCGCGTGTTCGCCGTCGCCCACACGCCGGTATAGCCGGCCGCCGCCTCTTCCCAGCCCTCCACCCTCGCTATCGAGGGCGCGGACATCCGCCCCGGTCCGGGCTGATGGCTCACCAGCTTGCCCCAGAAATTGTCTTCGTCCCCGGTCGCCAGCCCGGTGTGCGTATCGGTCGCGGCCTGCGCCCCATATTTGAACGGATTGGCCCCCAGCTGCGCTTCCAGCTTCAGCCCCGCCTTCAGCGCCTCGCGCCAATATTCCGTCCGCAGCATCCCCGGCTTCTTGGGCACGCCGTTCAGATTGCCGCGGTCCCACAGGTCCCAGCTGGCGAACTCGTCATTGGGGCTCAGGCTCGGGTGGCTCTCGCTCTGCCCCTTGATCTGTGTCAGTTCGAAAACCGGCTCCCACTTCTGCCGCGCCTCGGCATAGGCCCGCGTCATGGGCGATCCGTCGAACCGGGTCTCCTCGAACATCCGCCCGTTGGAAAGATTGCCATTGTGCGGCGTCGCCAGCACCCGTCCGCCGGTCTTCGCCTCATAACCGGCCAGCCACGTCCACAGCCCTTCCGGGTCCACCGTCTGGAAGGTCGTCAGCGGCAGCGTCTGCCCGGCCTTGTCCGCCCCGTCGCGATAGATCACGTTGCGGTGCAGGTTGTTCCCACCCTCGACATTCGGGGTCCATTCAAAGCCGATCATCGCCGTGAACCGGCCCGGCTCGTTATATTTGTCGGTGATCTCCACCGTCTTCTGCCAGGCCGAAACCATCCACTTCGGGTCCATGACAACCGCCGGCAAGGTGCCGTTGGACTGGCGGTCGATGATTTCCAGCACGGCAGCATGGACCCGCGCCGGATCGCCGCTCCGCAGCGCGTCCGACCATCCCTTCACGATCGGGTCCGACACCATGGCCGGGTTCGCCGCCACGATCTCCGGGAACACGCCCATCCCGTCCGAATGGTCCGTCAGCACGATCCAGTCCAGCGGCCGCCTCAGCTTGGCCGTCTGCCCGGTGGAGGATTTCACCGCCTCGCCCCGCGCGAAGCGGAAGGCGTCTTCCGGCGTCAGCGTCGCACCGGCCATCCCTGCATCCGTCGACCAGCCCGAATGCACATGGGTGTCGCCGAAATAGGCGCGCTCGGGCCAGGCCGCCTGCGCAGCGCCGGCCGCCTTCGTCCCGCCCTCGCCGGCCGCCCCGTCCGGCGTCTGCGTGCCGCACCCAGCCAGCACCGCAAGGCCCAGCACCGCCGCTCCCGCCAGAAGACTCTGCCGCGTCATATCCCGCACTCCCCACAAGTCATCAGCCGATCCTAGGCGCAATCAGGATCGGGCAGTGGCCAGTTCTGGACATTGTTGCCCGGCGAACTGCACTAAGGTCCCGCAATGCCGGCACCAGACCTGTCGATCCTGACCAGCCGCGGGTGGCTTCCGAACACCCCGGCGGAATTCCGCGACGCCCTGATGGCGGCGGGGCAGGAAGACAGCGTCGACGCGGGCTGCCTGTTCAACCGCGCCGGCGAAACGGGCCACGCCCTCTGGGGCGTGGTGACGGGGCAGATCGCCGTCTCCTCGGCGATGAACGGCGCCGACGCCGGGCCGGGCATCCTGTTCAACCCCGGGGACTGGGGCGGCTACATGCCGCTGTTCGGCCGGGTCCGGCCGGCCAACTGCCGCGCCATCACCGATGTCCGCCTGTTCCAGATCGGCTATCCCGCCATCCGCCGCCTGCTGGAGGACCGGCCCGGCTGGTGGGAATATCTGGGCCTGCTCGCCATGATGAACGGCCTCGCCTTCGCGACCGTCGCGGTCGATCTGCTCATCCCCGGCTCGGAACGGCGGCTGGCCGCCACGCTGCTCAACCTCGCCGGGTGCCGCCGCGAAGGCGAGCCCTTCGCGCTCCACCTGTCGCTCACCGAACTCGGCGAAATGGCGAACCTCTCCCGCCACCCCGTGGCAGACATCCTCTCCACCTTCGAAAGCCGGAACTGGGTATCGCGCGGCTATCGCACGACCCGCCTTGTCAACGTCGGCGCGCTCCGCCAACTGGCCGACGGCGACTGATGCCTGTAAACATCTCTCCCATTCTGAAAGGATATTCCGGATGCGTCTGACCTTTGCCTGCATGGCCGCCGCCGCCCTCGCGCTTGCAGCCGCCCCCAGCCAGGCCGAGGGCTGGGCCTTCGTGTTCGAGCCCTATTTCATGGCCCCCTACATGGATGGCAGCACCTCCGTCGGGCCGGTCACCGCGCGCGTCAGCTCCACGCCGTCAGACGTGTTCAGCAATCTCAACTGGGGCGCCATGGGCCTGTTCGAGGTGAACAACGGCAAGTTCGGCCTCGTGGTCGACCTCACCTACATGAACCTCGAAGCCAGCCGCGACGGCTTCATCGACACCGTCGGCGGCCACCAGGGCGCCTATTCCGCAACGGCCCTCCTGCGCGTGGAAAAGCATGCAGAGGCCTATGCCGGCGTCCGCGTCAACGATCTCGGCGTCAAGATTTCCGGCACAGGCCCGCTCGGCAACCCGCTCGCCGCCAGCGGCGGCAAGAGCTGGGTGGATCCGATCATCGGCATGCGGGTGAACCTGCCGCTGTCGCGCACCGTCGATCTCACCATGCTAGCCGATGTCGGCGGCTTCGGCGTCGGCTCCGACATCTCCGTCCAGGCCTGGCCCAGCTTCGGCTTCCGCCTGTCCGACAGCATCCGGGCCAAGCTCGGCTACCGCGCCGTCTACGCCAAATATGACAGCGGCTCGGGCCTCGGCTTCTTCGAATATGACGTCCTCACCCACGGCCCGACGCTGGGCGTCCAGTTCCGCTTCTAGGCCCCGCGCGCCCGGCCGTCAGGCCGGGCTGTACCAGATGGGCGAGGTGAACGCGCGTTCCTGAATGGTCATGCGCGTGCCGGGAAGCGGCTTCGTCCCGAAGCGGTTGGCGTCAAAGGCGGTCCAGCGCGGCGTCGGGATCTCGATCACCCGCCCATAATAAAAGGCCGGCTGGCGCGGATCGAAATCAGGATCCCGCCACACGGCGATCAGTTCGGGCGCGCCGATCGTGTTGGTATAGGTGGCATTGCCGACATCGACGGTGCTGCCCACCGCCGGCAGCTTGCCGTTCACGCCGTGCCGGCGCGATCCGCCCCAGGCAACATCATACACCTTCTCATGTAGCTTGCCCTTTGCGTCCATCCAGCCCTTCACGATCTGATAGCGGTCGAGGTTCGCGCCCATCGGGTCCTTCAACGCCGCCACCAGGAAGGTCGGAACCCGCCCAGCCGGCGCCGCCTTCAGCTCGCCGCCCATCGGAACCCCTTTCCGATAGCCCGCTTCCGCCGGCATGCGCGTCTTCGTGTCGCTTTCGGCGAACTCCCACCCGCCAAAGAAGCGCACCGCCATTCGCGGCCCCGTCGTGGCATAGGCTTCCCGCCGCTGCATCGCCTCGAAAATGGATGCCCGCGTATTTTCCCTGGCCCAGACGGCGGCGAACCCGGACGCGCCCGTCTCCCAGTCCATCACCGTCACGCCCGTCTTCGCGTTCTTGAAGAAGGTCGCCGTCAGCCGCTCGGGCGACGGCTCCTGCGGCACCGTCTTCCCGAAGAAATTGTCCTCGTCCAGCGCCGCCAGCCCGTTGTGCGCATCAGAGCTTCCGATCATCCCGAACTTGTAGGGGTTCAGCCCCAGCTTCTGCTCCAGCATCAGGCCGTTCTTCAGCGCCGATCGCGCATATTCGAACTCCAGCATCGACTGCTGCTTGACGGCGCTTCCATCCAGATTGCCCTTGTCCCAGATCTCGAAGTCGGCAAACTCGTCCTGCGGCGAAAGGAACGGGTGCGCCTCGCCCGAGCCCTTGGTCTGCGTCACTTCATAGAGCGGCTCCCAGGCCGTGCGCCCCTGCGCATAGCTCAGGTCGATCGGCTTGCCCGTGAAGCTCTCGACGACGGGGAACATCCGGCCATTGGACAGATTCCCGTTGTGGGCGATCGCCAGAACCTTTCCGCCCGTTCTGGCCTCATAGTCGGCCATCCACTTCCACAGATCGCGCGGATTGTCGCTGCCCCACGGCTTGAACGTCACCATCGGCACCGACTGCAGCGCCTTGTCGGCATTGTCGCGATAGATGACATTGCGGTGGAGGTTGTTCGAACCGGTGTTGGAGGTCCACTCCCACCCGATGAAGGCGGTGAAGCGGCCGGGGGCGTTATAGTCCTCCGCGGCCTTCACGGCATCTTCCCAGGCCGCCTTGTAGGCCGGATTGGCCGGGCCATAGATCAGCGCCTTGGGAAAGCTCCCGTCGCTGAAGGCCATGATGATCTGGATCGCCGCCTCCGCGCCGCGCCCTTCCTTGATCAGGTCGTACCATTTCTTTCCCTGCGGGTCGGCGACAATGGCCGGCTTTCCGGCATACAGGTCGGGGAACAGGCCCATGTTGTCGCTGTGGTCCGCCACCACCATGAAATCGAGCGGGCGCGACAGCTTCACCGGCTGGCCCGTCGAGGACACGACCTCCTCGCCCTGGGCGAACCGAAAGGCGTCGCGCGGCCCCAGCCTCGCGCCAAATGCGCCGGCATCCATCGAGGCGGCGGTGTGCATGTGGGTGTCGCCGAACAGCGGCCGGGTCGGATAGTCCCGCTTCACATTCGGGGAATAGGGCTTCGACATCGCCTCGGCGATCCGGCCCTTGTCGGCCGCTCCGGCGTCCTGCGCCTGGCTCTCCCACCCGACAGAGGATGCCAGCAGCGCAATGACGCCGGACACACCCGCGAAGTACGGCCAAAGATGAGCGCCCATGTCCAATCCCCCCGTTTCCGACAACCCCCCGACGAGGCCCCGATCCGATCGCCGGCATGACTTGGGGCGTTGCCGGCATGATTCAGATCGGGCGATTCGGAAATGTCCCGAATCTTTCCCTGCGCCACCCACCGAACCTAACATCGGACAGCGCCGCAAATTGCGTCGAAATGGCCAATCCGCTACCTTGGCCCCGATGGAGAATGCACTGCCGTCGCCGTCCGAAGCCCGGGCGTTCCTCGCCGCCACCGGCTGGCTCGCCGCATGCCCGCCTGATTTCACCAAAGCCCTTCTCGCGGCCGGGGTGTTCCGCCGGGTGCCGGCGGGTGAAACCTTCAGCCTGTCAGGCGATACGACGGGGGGCCTCTGGGGCATCGCCGCCGGTCAGGTGGGCTGCTATTCCGGGCTGAACGCCCCGGGCTCCCCCCTGTTCGATATCCTGCTGCCGGGCGACTGGGGCGGCGTCGCCCCCCTGTCAGGCGCGCCGCGCGCCGGCGATGCGGTGGCGCAGGTTGCGACCAGCCTCGTCACCGTGCCGCTCACCCGGATGCGGCAACTGCTCCACACGCAGCCCGCCTGGTGGGAACATGTGAACCGCCTGTCCTTCGAATATGCCCGTCGCTACGGCATGGCGCGGGTGGACATGCAGCTGGGCGACGGCCGCGCCCGGCTCGCCGCCGTCCTGCTGACGGCATCCGGCCTGCGCATCGCCGGCGACACCCCGCGCCTCATCGCCATCACGCAAGAGGAACTGGGCGCAATGGCCAGCCTGTCCCGCCATCCGGCCGGCAATTTCCTGAAATCGCTGGAACACGAAGGGCTGGTCGATCTCGGCTACCGCACCATCTGCATCCGCGATCCCGCCGCCCTGCGCACCATCGCCAACCAGGGCTGAAAAGGGCCGCAGCCGATCAGGACGGGCTGTACCAGATCGGCGACGTCACCGCCCGTTCCTGCTGGATCAACGGCGCGTCCTTCGGGGCCGCCACCCGGAACCGCACAACATCATGGGCGACCCAGCGCGGCGTCGGGATCTCCAGCACCCGCACATAATAGACTGCGCGCTGCTCCGGCCGGAAATCCGGGTCGCGGAACAGCGCTCTCAGTTCCGGGGCGCCGATCGAGTTGCGATAGGTCGCGGTCTTCAGGTCCACCGTGCTGCCCACGGCCGGCAGCTTCCCCTTGGCATCCGGCTCATGCACACCATTCGCATTGGCACAATTTCCTGCGACAATTCGCCCGGCGCCGCACAGGCCCCCACAGGATCGACACAAGCCTGCATTTGACCATCGTCAAGCGGGGCCCGCCCGAACTGCGCCACGAAACGGCATGCGCTTCCCGCTTGCCCTAGCCGCAATGTCCCTCATCGCGCCGGCCGTCCCGGCACAGGCCGAATCCCTGCTCGATCCCTATGCCGCCCTGCGCTGGCGACTGGAGCTGGTGGACCAACAGGGGCTCCCCCGCGAGGCAACAGCCTCGACCCTGCGCCTGAAAGCCGGGGTGAAGGCGGGCCCCTGGCACGGCTTCACCGCGCAGGTGGAGGGCGAAGCGGTCGCCCGGGTCGGGCCCGAACGATATAATGACACGCTGAACGGCCTCACCGGCTTTCCCGTGGTCGCGGACCCGGCGGATCATCTGCTCAACCAGGCGCACATCGGCTGGAGCGACAAGGCGGTCGGCTCGGTCAGCGTCGGGCGGCAGGCGGTCAATCTCGACAATCAGCGCTGGGTCGGTTCGGTGGGCTGGCGGCAGAATGACCAGACGCTCGACATTGCCCGCGCCGAGGTGACGGCCCTCAAGGGCGTGACGCTGGGCTATGGCCATGCCTGGCGGGTGAACCGTGTGTTCGGCCCGCGCTCGCCGCAGGGCATCTGGCGCGACACCGATATCCACCTGCTGCGCGCCACCGCCGAGGTGAAGCCGCTTGGAACCCTCGTCGGCTATGGCTGGCTGCTCGACATTCCCGGCGCGCCGGCCTCTTCCTCCGCCACCTTCGGCGGGCGGCTGACCGGCCGCCAGCCTGTCGGCGGGGCCACGCTTCTCTACACGGCCGAAGTCGCCCGCCAGTCAGACCGGGGGTCGAACCCGCGCGACTTCGCGCTCACCTATCTGCTCCTCGAGCCGGGAATTGCAGCCGGACCGGTGACGGCGAAGCTCGGCTACGAGCGGCTCGACGGCAATGGGCAGGCAGCCGTGCAGACCCCGCTCGCCACGCTGCACGCCTTCAACGGCTGGGCCGACAAGTTCCTGACGACCCCGCCGGATGGCCTGCGCGATCTCTATCTGGATCTGGCCGTCGCCCCAAAGGCGCCGGGTGTCCCGAAAGGGCTGGCGCTCAGGGCCGTGCTGCACGATTTCCGCAGCACGAACAGGAACCGCCCCTATGGGCGAGAGTTCGACGTGCAGATCGGCGCACCCGTCGGCAAGAAGTTCTCGCTGCTCGCAAAGGCGGCGCTGTACGAAGCGCGCGGCTTCGCGACGGACACCGCGAAATTCTGGCTGCAGGCGGAAGCGGCATTCTGATGCCGCCCAAAGCCGGCAACCGCGACGCCGGCGAGCGACGCCGCGCCTATGCGGGCCCGGCGCTGTTCAGCTACGGCTTCCGGCCCTTCTTCCTGTTCGCCTCGCTGTTCGCCGGCCTCGCGGTGCCGGCCTGGATGGCGGCCTTCGCCCATGGCCGGCCGCTGGGCGCCGGCGGAGACGCCCTCAGCTGGCACGCGCATGAGATGCTGTTCGGCTACACCGCCGCCGTCGTGGCGGGCTTTTTGCTCACGGCGATCCCCAACTGGACGGGGCGCGCCCCGGTCATGGGCTGGCCGCTGGCGCTGCTGACCGGGCTGTGGCTTGCCGGGCGCGGCGCAATGCTGCTTGCGGATGCCGGCGTCGCCGGACGGGCCATGGATGCCCTGTTCCTGCTGGTGCTGGCGGCGGCCGTATGGCGGGAGATTCTCGCCGGCGCCAACTGGCGCAACCTGCCCGTCGCGGGCCTGCTCTCGGCCTTCGCGCTGGCGAACATGCTGTGGCATGCCGAGGCGATGGGCGCCCCGCTGCAGGGGCTGGGCCAGCGTCTCGCCCTTTCAACCCTGGTGCTGCTGATGGCGCTGATCGGCGGGCGCATCATTCCGTCCTTCACCACCAACTGGCTGCGGAAGGAACGGATCAGCCCGCTGCCCCGGCCGTTCGGCCTGTTCGACAAGGCCGTGCTGGCGCTCACCGGCGCGGCGCTGACGGCATACCTCGCAGCGCCCCAGGCTCCGGCAACCGGGGTCCTGCTGGCGCTGGCCGGGCTTGCCCATGTCGCCCGGCTGGCCCGCTGGCGGGGCTGGCAGACCCGGCGGGAACCGCTCGTCCTCATTCTCCACATCGCTTATGCCTGGCTGGCCGTGGCGCTGCTCCTGCTGGGCATCGGGGTGCTGTTCCCCGGCCTTTTCGCCGGCGCCAGCGCGCTCCACGCGCTCACGGCCGGCGCCGTCGGGCAGCTGACCCTTGCCGTCATGACCCGGGCGACGCGCGGCCACACGGGGCGCCCCCTCACGGCCGACACGGTCACGGTGCTGATCTACGGGCTGCTGTTCCTGGGCGCGCTGTTGCGCCTTGTCCTGCCCTTCACGCCGATCGCCTATGCGATGGGGGCCTCGGTCGCCGGCCTGCTCTGGGCGGCGGGCATGCTGCTGTTCGCCGCAGCCTATGGGCCGATGCTGCTGCTGCCCCGCCCGGCAGAGGTGCGCCCCCGGGCCTGAGCATCGGCCGCCAAAAGGCCGTCAGCCGCTTGCGCCGCGCCCGGCCCGGCGCGCCTGCATCGCCGCAGACAGATCGGCGCAGGCCGCCACATCCAGCCGAAGCCGCGCGATCGGCAGCACCACGGCATTCTCCAGCGCGATATGGCGCATCTGATGGGTCGCGAAGCGGGCAATGGCCTCGGCAAGGTCCGCATCGGCAGCGGGGCCATTGCCTGCCGCGGCCGCCCGTTCCAGCCCTTCGGCGATCGAGCGGGACAACACCCGATCCATGTCATGGTCCGCCGACAGGATGGCGAGAACATGGTCCAGCCGGTCTTCCGGCTCGGCCTTCGCGCGCAGCAGGGGAAACAGGTCGTGCTCCTCGTCCTCGACATGCAGGCCCATGTCCACCCGCAGGAACCCCGCCATCTGCCGCAGCAGGCGGGGCGGCGCCACGGCCAGTTACGCAACGTCGCCCACCGCCCGGCAGAACTGGCGATGGCGCCAGTGCTCGGCGAACAGGAAGGTCAGCGGATCCCGGATAAGCGCTTCTGGCAACGCCTCGATTTCGCGCACCAGGGCCAGCCGGGGCGCCTCGCCCGTCATCCCCCGGCCTCGGCCACAAAGGCGCGCAGCAGGATCCGCCGCAGCATCTCCAGCCCGGGATCGCCAGCATCCCGCAAGGCGGAGATCAGCGTCGCCCAGTCGGACTCGCTGGCGTCGGCCGTGAAGTCCGCCAGCGCGACGCGCACCCGGCTGACGGGGCTTTCACCGGGCACAAGCGATGCGGCAAGCCGGGCGGCAAGATCCGGATCCGCCTGCTCGAGCCAGGCGGCGAACTGGCCGGACCGCTGCCGGGCGCCCGCAAGCAACTGCCCCAGTGTCGCCGGTTCGGCCGCAGGCGCGTCCATCATCCCGCCGCCTCCAGGGTCAGTCCCTCGATCCGCGCGCGCCGGGCAAGGTCGCTGGCATAGCGCGCAGCGGCCGTGGTCCAGGCGCGGGCGGCGAGCCGGTCGCGGATCCGCGCGGCGACGGCCTCATAGGGAAGCTGGCGCGCCGGTTCCCGCCGGTCGAGCCTGAGCAGATGGACGCCAAACCGGCTGACAACAGGTTCCGCGCCGACCTCGCCGGGCGCAAGGCCGGCAAGCGCCGCCTCCACCTCGGGGGCCAGGTCGCGCGGGCGCAGCTGGCCGAGCGAACCGCCCGATGCGCCGCTCGGGCAATCCGACCGGGCGCGGGCGAGTGCGCGGAATCGCGCCTCGTCCCCGCCGATGGCGGCCAGCGCGGCAACGGCCTCGGCCCGTGCCTCCGCAGCGCCGGCGCGCGTCTCGAACAGGATATGGCTCGCCTCGATCAGCGCCGGCGCGGTGAAGCGCAGGGCGTGCGTCCGGTAATAGAGCCTGCAGGCCCCGTCATCGGGCTCCTCGGGTGCAAGCTCGGCCTCGAACAGCTGGCGGATCAACGCCTCTTCGTCCGTCTCGCGGCGGCCCGCCGGATCGGTCTCCGGGTCGGGCGCCATGCGCATGTCCGCCGCCCTGGAGAGCAGCAGATGGCGGATGACGAGTGCGTGCGCCGCCATCGCGCGCGCTTCGGCGGGGCTGCGGGCCGGATGGTTCTGCGCTTCGGCTGCAATCAGATCCTCGGGGATCTCCGTCCCGTTCACGAACACCGGCTCCGCCGCCGGCCCGCGAACGGCCGCCGGACGCGGCCCCGCGCCGCAGCCGCCGCAGCCCGTCTCCTCGGCTGTCGCCACGCTCACCGGAACTGCTCCGTCGGCACGCTGGTCGGGATCTCGGCCCGTGGCGTCATGTCCGGCCGGGCGGTGCGCACCACCTGCCAGCCCTTGCGGTTCAGATACCAGACCGGCGCCGACAGCATGTGGACAAGCCGGGTGAACGGGAAAAGCAAGAAGATCAGCATCCCCAGCAGCAGATGCACCTGATAGGGCCAGTCCAGCCCCTTCACGTTCAGCGCGTTGCCCGGCTGGAAGGTGAAGATGCCCTGCGCCCAGGCGGAAAGCCTGAGCATCACCGAGGCATCGCCGTGGGACAGGCTGAACGGCACGGTGATCAGCCCCAGCACCAGCTGCACGAACAGGATGACAAGGATCATGTTGTCGCCGAAGGTGGAGGTGCGGCGGATGCGCGGATCGAGGAAGCGGCGGTGCATCAGCAGCACCAGCCCGATCAGGCAGATCGTGCCCGCGATCGAGCCGGCGATGATCGCCACCATCTGCTTCGCCTCGGCCGTGATCACATGGCTGTAGAGGCTGTGCGGGGTCAGCAGGCCGACGAAATGGCCCATGAACAGGAACAGCACCCCGATGTGAAACAGGTTCGAACCCCACATCAGCTGCCGTCGCCGCAGCAGCTGCGACGAGCCGGTGCGCCAGCTATATTGTTCGCGGTCGAAACGGACGATGCAGCCGACAAGGAACACCGACAGCGCGATGTAGGGAAAAACGCCGAACAGCAGCTGGTTCACCCAATAGTCGAGCGTGAGCGGTTCAAGCGCGGGGTGGCCGGGGGCCGACATGGTCAGGCTCCTTTCTGCATGGCATCGACAAGGGCGGCGGCCCTGGGGCAGCCGGCCTCGCCCGGGCCGAAGGTGACGGGCTCCTCGGCCCAGATCCGGTCGAGCGCGTCCAGGTCGTCGGGATCGTCCTCTGCCTCAGCCAGAAGGGCCTCGACAGCCTTGCGGTCGGCCCCGCCCGACAGCGCGGCAAGCGCCAGCATCGGCCACTGATAGGGGGTGCGGCGCTTCCTCAGCCGTTCGGCCAGCGCCTCCAGCACATGGCCGGCCTCCGCCAGCAGGGCCAGCGCCTCGTCGACCGGGCGGGTGGACAGATACTCCAGGAACAGCGGCAGGAAATCGGGCAGTTCGCGGGTGTCGAGCGTGAAGCCCGCCGCCTCATACAGCCCCAGCAGCTCCACCATCGCCTGGCCGCGGTCCCGGCTCTCGCCATGCACATGCTCATAGAGGTTGAGCGACAGGGCCCGGCTGCGGTCGAACAGCATATGGTAGCGGCCCTCCACATCCAGCCGATCCTCGTGCGCGATTTCCCGTGCAAGGGCGGCAAGGCCCGGCAACAGGCGGGGCGGCACGAGCCGTTCCTCGTGCAGCACCTCGACCGCGGCCTCGGCGACGCCCGCCACATCGGGCCCCGGATAGCTGAGGAGCAGCCCCAGCGCCTTGAACGTCCGCGCCATCTCAGCCCTCCATCACCGGCTTGGGAGTCCGGCGCTTCACCTGCCCGAACAGCCCCACTTCCGAGCGCCCGCCCGACGCCTGGTTGCCAAAGCTGAAGCCCGTCGCGCCGCGCAGGTGATAGGCATCGGTCGCCTTCTCGCGATGCACGGTCGGGATCACGAAGCGATCCTCGTAATTGGCGATCGCCATCACCTGGTACATCTCCTCGATCGCGGCGGGCGTCAGGTCCACCCGGGCGGCAACCCCTTCGTCGATCACCCCGTCCACGGATTTCGCGCGCATATAGGCGCGCATCGCCAGCATCCGCTCCAGCGCGCTCACCACCGGGGCCTCGTCGCCCGCGGTCAGCAGGTTGGCGAGATACCTGACCGGAATGCGAAGCGAACGGACATCCGGCATGCCGCGGTCGTCGGCGATCACCCCGCTGGCCGCAGCCGACTGGATCGGCGACAGCGGCGGCACATACCAGACCATCGGCAAGGTGCGGTATTCCGGGTGCAGCGGCAGCGCCACGCGCCAGTCGATCGCCATCTTGTAGACAGGGCTTTTCCGCGCCGCGTCCAGCCAGGCCTGCGGCACGCCGTCGGCACGCGCCTGCGCGATCACCTTCGGGTCATTCGGGTCGAGGAAGATGTCGAGCTGGCGCTCGTCAAGCTCGTCTTCCGGTCCGGACGCCGCCCATTCGATCCGGTCCGCATCATAGAGCACGACGCCAAGATAGCGGATGCGCCCGACGCAGGTTTCGGAGCAGACCGTCGGCTGCCCGTCCTCGATGCGCGGGTAGCAGAAGATGCACTTCTCGGATTTGCCCGACGACCAGTTGTAATAGATCTTCTTGTAGGGGCAGGCCGACACGCACATGCGCCAGCCGCGGCACTTCTCCTGATCGATGAGGACGATGCCGTCCTCCTCCCGCTTGTAGATCGCGCTCGACGGGCAGGCAGCGACGCAGGCCGGATTCAGGCAATGTTCGCACAGGCGCGGCAGATACATCATGAAGGTCTGCTCGAACTGCCCGTAGATCTCCTTCTGGACGCCCTCGAAGTTCACATCCTTCGCGCGCTTCTGGAACTCACCGCCCAGTATCTCCTCCCAGTTGGGGCCCCATTCGATCTTCTCCATGCGCTCGCCGGTGATGGCGGAACGCGGGCGCGCGGTGGGGAAGGCCTGCAGCTCCGGCGCGGTCTGCAGGTGGGCGTAATCAAAGTCGAACGGCTCATAATAATCGTCGATTTCCGGCAGGTCCGGGTTGGCGAAGATCTTGGCGAGGATGCGCCACTTGCCGCCGAGCCGGGGTTCGATGCGGCCGTTGGCCTTCTTCACCCAGCCGCCGTTCCACTTCTTCTGGTTCTCCCACTCCTTGGGGTAACCGATGCCCGGCTTCGTCTCGACATTGTTGAACCAGGCGTATTCGACGCCTTCGCGGTTGGTCCACACATTCTTGCAGGTGACGGAACAGGTGTGGCAGCCGATGCATTTGTCGAGATTCAGCACCATGCCGATCTGGGCGCGGATCTTCATTGCGCTGCCTCCATGCTTTCGGGATGCGGCCGTTCCAGCCAGTCCACCGTCTTCATCCTGCGAACCACCACGAACTCGTCGCGGTTGGAGCCGACGGTGCCGTAATAGTTGAAGCCATAGGCCAGCTGGGCATAGCCGCCGATCATGTGGGTGGGCTTCAGCACCGCGCGGGTCACCGAATTGTGGATGCCGCCGCGCTGGCCGGTCATTTCCGAACCCGGCACGTTCACGGTCTTTTCCTGGGCGTGGTACATCATCGTCATCCCCTGCTTCACCCGCTGGGAAACGACTGCGCGCGCGGTCAGCGCGCCGTTCGCATTATAGGCCTCCACCCAGTCATTGTCGGCGATGCCGGCGGCCTTCGCATCCGCTTCCGAAATCCAGATCACCGGGCCGCCGCGGTTCAGCGTCAGCATCATCAGATTGTCGGTGTAGGTGGAATGGATGCCCCATTTCTGGTGAGGCGTGATGAAGTTCAGCGCAATTTCCGGGTTGCCATTGGGCTTCAGCCCCTTCACCGGCGCCAGCGTCTTCAGGTCGACCGGCGGGCGATAGACACAGAAACCCTCCCCGAAGTCCCGCATCCACTGATGATCCTGGTAGAGCTGCTGCCGCCCCGTCAACGTGCGCCAGGGTATGCGCTCATGCACATTGGTATAGCCGGCATTGTAGCAGACATGCTCGCTTTCCAGCCCCGACCAGATCGGCGAGGAGATGATCTTGCGCGGCTGGGCCACCACGTCGCGGAAGCGGATCTTCTCCTCCTCCTTGGGCAGCGCCAGATGGCTATGGTCGCGCCCCGTCTGCGCCGAAAGCGAAGTCCAGCTCTTCACCGCCACCTCGCCGTTGGTTTCAGGCGCCAGCATCAGGATCGTCTCGCAGGCGTCGATGTCGGTCTCGATCCGCGGCAGCCCCTTTGAAACGCCCTCCTCCTCCACCACGCCGTTCAGCCGCCCAAGCGCCGCCACCTCATGCTCGGTGTTCCAGGCCATGCCCTTGCCGCCGTTGCCGATCTTGGTCATCAGCGGCCCGAGCGAGGTGAAGCGCTTGTAGAGATTGGGATAGTCACGCTCCACCACGGTCATCGCGGGCCCGGTCCGGCCGGGCTCCAGCGCGCACTCCCCGGCCCACCAGTCCTGCGGGGTCGGGCCCTGCGCCAGTTCGGCAGGCGTGTCGTGCTGGATGGGGGTGAGGACAAGATCCTTCTCCACCCCCAGAACCTCGGGCGCGACATCCGAGAAGGTCTTCGCGATCCCCTTGAAGATCTCCCAGTCCGAACGCGCCTCCCAGGCCGGGTCCACCGCGCCCGTCAGCGGGTGGATGAAGGGGTGCATGTCAGACGTGTTGAGGTCGTTCTTCTCGTACCAGGTGGCCGTCGGCAGCACGATGTCGGAATAGACGGCGGTGGTCGACATGCGGAAGTCGATGGTGACCAGCAGGTCGAGCTTTCCTTCCGGCGCCGTCTCGTGCCAGCGCACGTCGGCGGGCTTGCGGGCACCTGTGCTGCCCAGCTCCTTGCCCAGCACGCCGTTCGAAGTACCCAGCAGGTGCTTCAGGAAATATTCGTGGCCCTTGCCGGACGAGCCGAGCAGGTTGGAGCGCCACACGAACATGTTGCGCGGCCAGTTTTCGGGCGCGTCGGGGTCCATGCAGCTCATTTCCAGCCGCTTCGCCTCCAGCTCGCGCACGGCCCACGCCTTCGGGTCCAGCCCCTCGGCCTCGGCCGCCTTCACCACCTCCAGCGGGTTCATCTTCAGCGCCGGCGCAGAGGGGAGCCAGCCCATGCGCTCGGCCTTCGCGTTGAGGTCCAGGAAGGTCTTGTCCCAGCCGGCCCTGTCAGCCGTCGGCGACAGGATCTCACCGACGTCCAGCGTCTCGTAGCGCCACTGGTCCGTGTGGGCATAGAAGAAGCTGGTGGAGTTCTGCTGGCGCGGCGGACGCGCCCAGTCCAGCGCGAAGGCCAGCGGCGCCCAGCCCGTCTGCGGACGCAGCTTTTCCTGGCCCACATAGTGCGACCAGCCCCCACCCGACTGGCCGATGCATCCGCACATCACCAGCATGTTGATCACGCCGCGGTAGTTCATGTCCATGTGATACCAGTGGTTCATCGCCGCCCCGATGATCACCATGGACTTGCCGTTGGTCCTCTCGGCGTTCGCGGCAAAGCCGCGCGCGGTCGCGATGATCTGATCGCGCGGGACACCGGTGATCGCCTCCGCCCAGGCCGGCGAATAGGGCGCGGCATCGTCGTAGGATGCGGGCAGATGGTCCCCGCCCAGGCCCTGATCCACACCATAATTGGCAAGGAACAGGTCGTGCACCGAAGCCACCAGCGCCTCTCCGTCCGCCAGTTGCAGGCGCTTGGCCGGCACGCGCCGCATCAGAAGGTCGGGATGGTCGGTCGCGGCGAAGCCGTTGGCCGAGCGGTTGCCGAAATAGGGAAAGTCCACCTCCGCGACGGTGTCGTGGATACCCGCCAGGCCCAGACGCAGCGTCACCTCGCGGCCGTCGCCCGCCTTTTCCTCAAGGTTCCACTTCGCCTTGTCGCCCCAGCGGAAACCGATGGACCCCAGCGGCACGACAGGCTTGCCAGTCGCCTCGTCGATGCCGACGGTTTTCCAGTCGGCCCGGGCTTCCTCGCCCAGCGCGCCCTCGAAATCCGAGGCCCGCAGCAGCCGCTCGGGCACGAAGCGGCCGTCTTTCTCCACCAGCCGGACCAGCAGCGGCATATCGGTGTATTGTCGGCAATAGTCCCGGAAGTAGGGCACCTGCCGATCGACATGATATTCCTTCAGGATCACATGCCCCATCGCGAGCGCCAGCGCGGCGTCGGTGCCCTGCTTCACTGAAATCCACATGTCCGCGAACTTCGAGGCTTCGGAATAGTCCGGGCTGATGACGACCGATTTCGTGCCCTTGTAGCGGACCTCGGTATAGAAATGCGCATCCGGCGTGCGGGTCTGCGGCACGTTCGAGCCCCAGACGATCAGGAAGCCGGAATTGTACCAGTCGGCCGATTCCGGCACGTCGGTCTGCTCGCCCCATGTCTGCGGAGAGGCAGGCGGCAGATCACAATACCAGTCATAGAAGCTGCCGCAGGCGCCGCCCAGCAGCTGCAGATAGCGGGCGCCGGCCGCATAGCTCACCATCGACATGGCGGGGATGGGCGAAAAGCCGAACACGCGATCGGGCCCCCAGCGCTTCACCGTGTGTGCGTTGGCGGCCGCGATGATCTCGTTCACCTCGTCCCAGCGGGCGCGGACGAACCCGCCGCCGCCGCGCCGGGACATGTAGGAGCGGCGTTTGCCCTCGTCGCCGACGATCGACGCCCAGGCCGCGACGGGCGCCATCGTCGCCCGCGCATCGCGCCACAGCTTCAGCAGCCGGGCGCGCACCAGCGGATATTTCACCCGGTTCGCGGAATAGAGATACCAGCTGTACGACGCCCCGCGCGAGCAACCGCGCGGCTCATGGTTGGGAAGGTCGGGGCGCGTCCGGGGGTAATCGGTCTGCTGCGTCTCCCAGGTGACGATCCCGCCCTTCACATAGATCTTCCACGAGCAGGAGCCCGTGCAGTTGGCGCCGTGGGTGGAGCGCACGATCTTGTCGTGCTGCCAGCGGTGCCGATAGGCGTCCTCCCACTTGCGGTCATAATTGTTCATCTGCCCATGGCCGTCGGCAAAGGGCTCCTGCACGCGGCGGAAGAAGGTGAGGCGGTCGAGGACATGGCTCATGGAACGGGCCCTTATTCAGCCGGTTGGAGGGTCAGGCCGCGCTCGGCCGCGTGAAGCATTCCGCCCGGCCGGGCATAGAAGACCCAGGTGATGACGAGGCAGGAGACATAGAAGCCGAGGAAGCCCCAGAGCGCGGCCCCGGCGCCGCCGGTCGCATTGATCGACAGCCCGAAGCTCTTGGGGATGAAGAAGGCGCCATAGGCCGCGATCGCGGAGGTGAAGCCCGTGATGGCCGCGCTTTCCTTCTCGGCCTGCGCCCGCTGCGCATCCGGTGAAAGTCCGGGCTCCAGCCGGGCGATCTCGTGGCGCATGATGCCCGGGATCATCTGGAAGGTGGAGGCGTTGCCCACCCCGCTGGCAAAGAACAGCAGGATGAAGAGCGCGAAGAAGGCGCCGAAGGCCCAGGGCGCGTCCGGCTGGCCCAGCACCCAGATCAGCGCGCCGGTGCCGGTCATCATCATCAGGAACACCCAGATGGTGACCCTGGCGCCGCCCAGACGGTCCGAGATCCCCCCGCTGAAACTGCGGCTGAGGGCGCCCACAAGCGGCCCCAGGAACGCGATCTTCAGCGCGTTCACCTCCGGGAACAGCAGTTTCGTCAGCAGCGGGAAGGCGGCCGAGAAGCCGATGAAGCTGCCGAAGGTGCCGGTATAGAGCCAGCACATGATCCAGTTGTGGGCGCGGGTGAAGATCACCGACTGCTCGGCAAAGCTCGCCCTGGCGCTGGCCAGATCATTCATCCCGAACCAGCAGGCGAAGGCGGACGCGATGATGAAGGGCACCCAGATGAAGCCGGCATTCTGCAGCCACAGCATCTCCCCGTCCGCCGCCGGGCGCGGTTCGCCACCCAGGAAGCCGAACACGCCCGCCGTGATCACCAGCGGCACGAGGAACTGCATGGCCGAGACGCCGAGGTTGCCAAGCCCCGCGTTCAGGGCCAGCGCGCGGCCCTTCTCGCTCTTCGGGAAGAAAAAGCCGATGTTCGACATGGACGAGGCGAAGTTGCCGCCGCCAAGCCCGCACAGCAGCGCCAGCACCAGCATCACTGCAAAGGGCGTGTCCGGATTCTGCACGGCAAAGCCGATGCCGAGCGCCGGGATGATCAGCGACCAGGTGGTCAGCGTTGACCACAGCCGGCCGCCGAACACGGGCACCATGAAGCTGTAGAAGATGCGGAGCGTCGCGCCCGACAGCCCCGGAAGCGCCGCAAGCCAGAACAGCTGGTCCGTGCTGTAGGCAAAACCCACCTGCGGCAGCTTCGCCACCACCATCGACCACACCATCCAGACCGCGAACGACAGGAACAGGGCAGGGATCGAGATCCACAGGTTGCGCCGCGCGATCGCGCGGCCGGTGCCGTCCCAGAAGGCGGGGTCCTCGGGCCGCCAGTCGGCGATGACATGGCCCTTCAGCGCCCCCGCCTCGCGCCCCGTATGAACGGGCTGCATCTCCGGCAGCTCCGGCAGCTGCCCGAGCTGCTCGCCGGCATGCTCGCGCTCCATCTGCCGGACCGAGAGATGCATCCACAGGAGCGCGCCGCCCGAGATCAGGAACAGCAGCCAGAAGCAGCTCTGCCAGACATTGGTGAGGTCGTTGAGGATGCCGAACACGATCGGCAGGATGAAACCGCCAAGGCCGCCGATCATGCCGACAAGGCCGCCCACCGACCCCACGTCCTTCGGGTAATAGATGGGGATATGCTTGTAGACCGCCGCCTTCCCCAGGCTCATGAAAAAGCCGAGGATGAAGATGAGGACGATGAAGCCGGCAGTCCCGGTTTCCAGCCGGAACCGGATCGGCCCGTCGATTCCGTCGACCAGATAGGTCGTCGGCGGATACGACAGCAGGAAGGTGCAGGCGATCGAGACCAGAAAGGTCCAGTACATCACCTTGCGGGCGCCGACCCTGTCGGACAGGTGCCCGCCATAGATGCGGAACAGCGAGGCCGGCACCGAATAGGCGGCCGCGATCAGGCCCGCAGTCTTGATGTCGAAGCCATAGGCGCCCACCAGATAGCGCGGCAGCCACAGCGACAGGCCCACGAAGGCGCCGAAGACGAAGAAGTAATAGAGCGAGAAGCGCCAGACCTGCACGTTCCGCAGCGGCGCGAACTGGGCCATGAACGGCCGCGGAGGCACGCCCCTTGCACGCCGTTCGGCAAGGTCGGGCTCGTCCCTGGTGGTCAGGAAGAACAGCAGCGCCATCACGACCAGGCCGCCGGCCCAGATGCGGGCAACCGCCTCCCACCCCATCGCCAGCATCACCGCCGGCGCCAGGAACTTCGTCACGGCCGCGCCCACATTGCCCGCGCCGAAGATGCCGAGCGCGGTGCCCTGCCGTTCGGCCGGAAAGAATTTGGACACATAAGTGACGCCGACGGCAAAGGCCCCGCCGGCGATCCCGACGCCCAGCGCCGCCAGCAGGAACTGCGGATAGGTCTCCGCATAGGAAAGCAGGAAGGTCGCAGCGGCCGCCGCCAGCATCACCAGCAACTGCATGCGACGCCCGCCGAGCTGGTCCGTCCAGATGCCAAGCACCAGCCGGATCAGCGAGCCCGTGAGGATTGGGGTGGCGATCAGCAGGCCGAACTGCGTTTCATTGAGGCCAAGGTCCTTCTGGATCTGGATTCCCAGGATCGAGAAGATGGTCCAGGCGGCGAAGCAGACGGTGAAGGCCGCCGTCGACATGCCGAGTGCGATGGTGGCGCCGGGACCGGGTTCGTCCGCTGCAATCGGGGCGGCGGGGCTGGCTGAC
>NZ_JAYRCW010000024.1:0-29338 GCF_041909755.1 Sandaracinobacter sp. | reverse complement strand
GGATGCGAACGACGCACTCACGCCAGCAGCTTCACGATCTTGGGGGCGATGTCTTCGGGCTTCACCGTCGGGGCGAAGCGCTCCACGGCCTCGCCGTCGCGGTTCACCAGGAACTTGGTGAAGTTCCACTTCACCCCCTGCGTGCCCAGCAGGCCGGGGGCCTGCTCCTTCAGTTGCCGCCACAGCGGATCGGCCTTGTCGCCGTTCACCTCCACCTTGCGGAACACCGGGAAGGTCACCGGATAGGTGGTGGAGCAGAAGGTGGCGATCTCCGCGTCGCTGCCCGGCTCCTGATTGCCGAACTGGTTGCAGGGGAAGCCCAGCACTTCGAAACCCTTGTCCCGAAAGCGCTGATACAGTTCTTCAAGCCCGGTATATTGCGGCGTGAACCCGCACTTCGAAGCGACGTTCACGATCAGCAGAACCTTGCCGCGATAATCCTCCAGGCTCACGTCGGGCCCATCCAGCGTCACCGCACGATGATGATAGATGTCGTCTGCCATTTGCCTCTCCCCGATAGCGTGCCGGATTTTTCCGCTTCATGGGGCCGCATCCGCCGAAAGAAAAGGGCAAAGCCCGCCCTGTCCACAGCTTGATCGGATGGCCGGGTGCCTACCCGCAAAAAAGAAGGGCCCGGTTGTCGCGACCGGGCCCCTCCGAGGGTCGCTCTTCGTGCAAATCGGTCAGTCGCGCTGTCCCAGGAAGCTCAGCAGGAACTGGAACAGGTTGATGAAGTCCAGGTAAAGGGTCAGTGCGCCCATGATCGCCGCCTTGCCGGCCATGTCCGTCCCGGCGACATAGTCATAGGTGTCCTTGATGCGCTGCGTGTCATAGGCGGTCAGTCCCGCGAAGATCAGCACGCCCAGGATCGAAATCGTCAGCGCCAGCGCGCCGGACTGCAGGAACATGTTCAGCAGCATGGCGACGAGGATGCCGATCAGGCCCATCACCAGGAAGGTGCCCAGCCGGCTCAGATCCCGCTTGGTGGTATAGCCATAGAGGCTGAGGCCCGCGAACGCCGCCGCCGTCGCGAAGAAGGTCGTCGCGATGGAGGTGGAGGTATAGACGAGGAAGATCGTCGACATCGACGCGCCCATGATCGCGGCAAAGGCCCAGAACAGGCCCTGCACGGCGCCTTCGGACATGGTCTGATATTTGAAGCCCAGCAGGAACACGAAGGCCAGCGGCGCCAGCGCCACGACCCAGCCAAGGCCCGAAAGCCCGCCCATCGGGTTCACCAGCGCGTTCACCGCGCCAGTATAGGCCATGCCCAGCGCCACGAGGCCCGTCAGCAGAATGCCGGACATCATGTAATTATAGACGCTCAGCATATGCTTGCGCAGGCCGGCGTCATATTCGGCAGCAGCGGTCCCGGCGCGGGCGGTTGCGGCGCGTCCAAAGCGGGGATCAGCCTGATTAACCATCGAAGTCCTCTCCATCGTTCCGGGGGGTCGCGCACCGTTGCTCAAACTTCCGGCCTGATTCAACGGGCACCCGGCTCGACGCTCTATATCGCCCATGTAACAAGCGGTTTCAAGGAAATCCAGCGAAATCTTTCACCGGTGAAATATTTCAATTCTCCCTGAGAACGCCCGCAACCTTCGCGCCCAGCGCCGCCCACGCGCCCGCCAGCCCCAGCACCAGCGTCACCGCCGCGCCCGCCAGAACAGTGGCAAGCGCAACGCCCCAGTCCGGCGCCCACACGAACTTCAGCACCTGCGTCACGACGATCCAGCCGGCGATCCCGCCCAGCAGCAGGGCGATCCCCGAAACCAGAAGCCCAAGCCCCGCATATTCAAGGCCCGCCGCCGTCATCAGCTGCCTGCGTGTCGCGCCCAGAGTCTTCAGGATCACATTGTCGCGGATGCGCGCCCGCGCCTGGCTCGCCAGCGCCCCCACCAGCACGGCAATGCCCGCCAGGATCGCCACGCTCGCCGCCGCGCGCACCGCAATGCCCATCTGCCGCACAAGGTCGCCCACCTCGTCCAGCACATCCTTCACCTTCACCACCGAAACGGTGGGGAAGGCGCGGCTGACGGTGCCGGTGAACCCGGCCTCGGCCGCATCCGGCGGCGTCACCGTCGCCATCCAGCTATAGGGCGCGTCGCGCAGGGTCGCCGGATCATAGACCAGCACGAAGTTGAACCCCATCGAATCCCAGTCCACTTCGCGCAGCGAAGCGATGGTGGCGGTGATTTCCACCCCCAGCACCGACACGGTGATGCTGTCGCCCACCTTCAGCCCCAGCAGCGCGGCCTGCTCGGCGTCCATCGAAACCAGCGGCGGCCCGGCATAGTCCTTGGGCCACCATTTGCCCGCCACGATGCGATTTCCCTTCGGCACTTCGGCCGCCCATGTCAGCCCCCGGTCCCCGCGCAGCACATAGCTGCCTTCGGGCACATCCTTCAGCTCCGACGCCGGCACGCCGTTCACCGCCGTCACCGGCCCGCGCAGGCTGGGCACCATGGTCAGCTCGGAACCTGTGGGCAGCGTCGCGCGGAAGCGCGGCTCGTCCTCCTTGGGCAGGTCCAGCAGGAAAAAGCCCGGTGCCTTGTCGGGCACGGTCTTGCGCAGTTCCGCGTTGAAACTCGTCTCGATGAAGGCCAGCGTCGCGAACAGGCTGAGCCCAAGGCCCAGCGCCACCACCAGCTGCCGGGTCATTGCGCCCGGCCGGTGCAGGTTCGAAAGCGCCAGCCGGGGCAGCACCTTGCGCGGCCGGGGCAATCGCGCCGCGCCGCGCCGCACCAGCGTGCCCGCCCCGAACAGCAGCAGCAGCACGGCCGCCGCACCGCCCAAGAATCCGGCGGCGAAGATCCGCTCGTCCGCCTGCCAAACGGCCAGCGCCGCCACCACGGCGCCCGCCCCCAGCGCCACGGCCAGCGCCCGCACCGAAGGCCAGGGCCAGGCTTCCACGCTGCCCCGGAAGATGCGCTGCGCCGGCAGGGCGCCGGCCCTTGCCAGCGGCGGCACCGCAAAGGCCAGCGCCACCAGCAGCCCGAAGGCGATTGCCGTCAACATCGGTGCCCAGTGCAGCCCCAGCGCGGGCGGAACCGGCAGCGCATCACCCGCCACCTGCACCACCACCCAGGGCACGGCCGCCCCCAGCAGCGCGCCCAGCATCGCGGCCGCCAGCGCCACGCCGCCCACCAGCAGCAGATAGGCCTTCAGCACCAGCGAAGAGGAACCGCCCAGCGCCTTCAGCGTGGCGATCGTTCCGGCCTTGCGGTCCAGATAGCTGCGCACGCCATCCCCCACGCCCACGCCCGCCACCGCCAGCGCGGTCAGGCTCACCAGCGTCAGGAACTGCCCCAGCCGCTCCACGAAGCGGCGCACGCCCGGCGCGCCGTCCTTGCTGTCGGCCAGTCGCCAGCCGGCGTCCGGATGGGCCTTCTCGATCGCCTCGCGCACCGCAACCGCGTCCGCGCCGGGCGGCAGCTTCAGCTTCACATGGTGGCGATAAAGGCTGCCGGGCTGCACCAGCGCAGTCTCCGCCAGCCGCTCCATCGAAATCAGCACGCTCGGCCCGAAGGTGAAGCCTTCGCCCGCCTTGTCGGGCTCCAGGGTCAGGATGGCGGCAACCGGCATCCGCGCCTCGCCGATCCCCACCTCGTCACCCACCCTCAGGCCCTTCTGGGTCGCAAGATCCTGTGCAACCACGGCCCCCCGGCCCAGCGCGGCCTGCACGGCGGCGTTGCCGCCGCCGCCCGCCACATCGGCCGCGCCGTAAACGGGCCAACGCCCGTCCACCGCCTTCAGCTCCGCCAGCAGCTGCCGCCCGGCCGCCGCACCCGTCTCCCCGCGCACCATCGCGCGCATCTTGATGTTGTCCGACCGCGTGCCGCCAAAGCCGTCCAGCGTCGCCAGTTCGTCGGGCGTCGGCCCGCGCTGCGTCAGCTGCGCCTCCACGTCGGCACCAAGGATGGATTGCCCCTGCTCCTGCAACCCCTTGCCGATCGCGGTTGCCAGGCTGCCCACGCCCGCCATCGCCAGCACGCCCAGCAACAGGCAGATGAACAAAAGCCGCAGCGCGCCCAGCCCGCCGCGCACTTCGCGAAGGGCAATGCGCGCCGCCAGCGGCCATTCGCGAACCGGCGCGACCGCGCGCGGCATCGGCGTCATCACGTTCACGCCACCGTCTCCGCATCGACAAGGCTGTCGGCCACGATCATCCCGTCGCGCATGCGGATCACCCGGCTGCAATGCGCGGCCAGTTCCTGGTCATGGGTGATCAGCACCAGCGTCGCGCCCGTTTCCGCCAGCCGCCGCATCAGCAGCGCAACCACGGCATCGCCGGTCGCCGCGTCCAGATTGCCGGTCGGCTCATCCGCGAAGATCAGGGCAGGGCGCACCGCCAGCGCCCGGGCCAGCGCCACGCGCTGCTGCTCGCCGCCGGAAAGCTGGGTGGGGTAATGCGTCACCCGATGCCCCAGCCCCACGGCCTCCAGCTCGCGCCGCGCCTCGGTGAAGGGGTCGGCATGGCCCGCCAGCTCCAGCGGAATGGCCACATTCTCCAGCGCGGTCATGGTGGGGATCAGGTGAAAGGCCTGCAGCACGATGCCGATGCGCCCGCGCCGCGCCTCCGCCAGCTGGTCCTCGGAAAGCCCCACGATGTCGGCGCCGGCCACCCGGATCGTCCCCCCCGTCGCGCTTTCCAGCCCGGACAGCACCGCCATCAGGCTCGATTTGCCGGACCCGGATGGCCCCAGGATCGCCAGCCGTTCGCCGCGCGCCACCTGAAGGTCCACGCCCTTCAGGATCTCCACCCGCGCCGCGCCGTCGCCAAGCGCCAGCTTCACATCCCGCGCATAGATCACCATATCGGCGGCTGCGGCAGTTCCGTGCATGGAGTCCCCTTTTGAAAACGGCGTCGGTGGCGAATTCGCAATCATATGGGCGGCACCTGCCGCTTTACCAGTTCCTGTCTTTCATCGCGGCAACATTTGCCCTGCTGCTTGCAGCGCCCGCCACCGCGAAAGACCAGCTGGTTCTCGCCTTGGGTGACAGCCTCACGGCCGGCTACCAGTTGAAGCCAAACGAAAGTTTCCCCGCCCAGCTGCAGGCCGCTTTGCAGAAAGAGGGCCGCAAGGTCCGTGTCCACAATGCCGGCGTCAGCGGAGACACCACGGCGCAGGGCAAGGCCCGGCTGAACTGGGTGCTGGCCAGCCAGAAGCAGAAACCCGATCTCGCCATCGTCGCGCTGGGCGCGAACGACATGCTGCGCGGCCAGCCCCCGGCACAGGCCCGCGCCAACCTCGATGCGATCCTCACCGATCTCGGGAAGCGCGGTATTCCCGTCGTGCTGGCGGGCATGATGGCGGCCCCCAACATGGGCGCGGCCTATGCGAAGGAATTCAACGCCATCTACCCCGCACTGGCGAAGAAGCACGGCGCCACGCTCTACCCCTTCTTCACCAACGGCGTCACGGCAAACCCGAAGCTGCTGCTGGCCGATGGCATGCACCCCAATCCGGCCGGCGTCGGCGTGATGGTGAAGAACATCCTCCCCACCGTCCGCAAGGCACTCGACGCGCAAGAATGAGGTCGCCCGAATGAGGCTGTTCGTCGCCCTTCGCCCGCCGCCCGATGTGCGCGATGCGCTCACCGCGCTGATGGGCGGCATCGAAGGCGCACGCTGGCAAAGCGACAACAACCTCCACCTGACGCTCGCCTTCATCGGCGAGGTGGACGGGCATCAGGCCGAGGCCGCAACCGACGCGCTTGCCACCGTAATTGCCCCGCCGATCGATCTGTCTCTGGGCCAGTTCGGCAGCTTCGATGCGGCCCGCACGGACCGGACGTCAACGCTCTGGATCGGCGTCAGCCCCGCAGAGCCTCTTGCCGCGCTCGCCGCCGCGATCCGGGCCGCCCTGCGCCGCGCGGGGCTGGAACCGGATGCCCGCAAGTTCGTTCCCCACATCACCCTGGCCCGCTTCAGCCGCGCCGGCGCGCCCCGCGATGCCCTGCGCCCATGGCTCTCCACCCAGTCTCCGCCCCGCGAAACCTGGCGAGCAGACATCTTCCACCTCGTCGAAAGCCGCCTCGGCCACAGCGGCCCGCACTATGAGCCCATCGCAGGCTTTGCGCTGACAGCCGCCTAGCGCCGATCCGGGGGCGGCATCCTCACAGAAAACTCTGCGGGTCCACGTCCACCGTCACGCGCACGCTGGACGGCAGCTCCACCCGCCCCAGCCAGTCCCTCACATAGGCCTGCAGCGGCGATGTCCGTTTCGCATGCACCAGCAGCCGGTGGCGGTGGCGCCCGCGCAGCATGGCCAGCGGCGCGGGTGCCGGCCCCCACACCTCGATCCCCGGCGCATGGGGCGCGGCCTGCCCCAGCCGCTTCGCCGCATCCGCCGCCGCCGCGCCATCCAGCGCAGACACCACGATCGCCGCCAGCCGCCCGAACGGCGGCATGCCCGCCGCCAGCCGCACCTCGCGTTCGGCGGCATAGAATTCGTCGCGCGCGCCATGCAGCAGCGCCTGCATCACCCGCGCACGCGGCTGGTGCGTCTGTAAAAACACCTCGCCCGGCTTCGCGCCGCGCCCCGCGCGGCCGGCCACCTGCCCGATCTGCTGGAACGCGCGTTCACCTGCGCGCAGGTCACCGCCCTCCAGCCCCAGGTCGGCATCCACCACGCCCACCAGCGTCAGATTGGGGAAGTCATGCCCCTTGGCCAGCATCTGGGTGCCGATCAGGATATCCACCTCGCCATTGGCCACGGCCGCCACCAGCCCGGCCATGTCGGCGGATGTGCGGATGGTGTCCGAAGTCGCCACCACGGATTTCGCGTCCGGCCACAGCAGCGCCACTTCCTCCGCCAGCCGTTCGACGCCAGGGCCGCACGGCGCAAGGCTGTCCGCCTCGCCGCAGCTGGGGCAGGCTTTCGGCGTCGGCATCGAATGGCCGCAATGATGGCATTGCAGCCGCCGGGCGAGCCGATGCTCCACCAGCCAGGCGGTGCAGTTGGGGCACTGGATGCGCTCCCCGCAGGCGCGGCACAGCGTCAGCGGCGCATAGCCCCGCCGGTTCAGGAACAGCAGGCTCTGCTCCTTGCGCGCCAGCCGTTCCTCCACCGCTTTCGCCAACGGCGGCGCGATCCAGCGCCCGCGCGGCGGCGGATCGCGGGTCAGGTCAATCAGGTGGATATCGGGCAGCAGCGCCCCGCCATGCCGGTCCGGCAGCCGCAACTCGCGGTAAGTGCCGCGCGCCACCTGCTCCATCGTCTCCAGGGCGGGCGTCGCCGTCGCCAGCACCACCGGCACGCCCTCGAACTGCCCGCGCATCACCGCCACGTCGCGCCCATGATAGGGCACGCTTTCCTCCTGCTTGAAGGCCTGGTCATGCGCTTCGTCCACCACGATCAGCCTGAGGCCCGGCATCGCCAGGAACAGCGCCGATCTGGCCCCCACCACCACGGCTGCCTCGCCGCTGGTGATCGCCCGGAACGCCGCCCGCCGGGCCGCGGGTGTCAGCCCGGAATGCCACATCGCCGGCGCAAAGCCGAAGCGCTTGCGGAACCGTTGCAACCACGCTTCCGTCAGCGCGATTTCCGGCACCAGCACCAGCGCCTGCCCCCCCTCCCGGATCGCCTGCGCCACAGCCTCCAGATAAACCTCGGTCTTGCCCGCCCCGGTCACGCCGTCCAGCAGGAAGGGCTGGGCCCGATGCGCTGCCACCGCCGCGCACAGTTCACCCGCAGCCACCCCTTGCGCCTCGCTCAGCACCGGCCCGGGGGGCAGGGCAGGGCGGCTCACCACCACATCCTCCTCGCCAACCTCGGCCGGCAGCAGCACACCGGCCTTCACCAGCCCGCGTAACGTCTCCACCCGCGCCTCGGCGGCGGCGGCCCACACGGCCAGCGGCGCGGGGCCGATACCGCGCACGGCGTCCAGCCGCTCCAGCATTTCGGCCCGCGGTCTGGATTTCGTCTGCGGCAAGTCGCCCAGCACATACTGCCCCGGCCCCTTTGGCGGCGCCAGGAACGCCGATTGCGGCAACACCATCCGCAGCACGGCAGAGGGCGGGGCCAGATAATAATCCGCCACCCAGCCCACCAACCGGCGGATCGGCTCCGGCACCGGCGGCATGTCCAGCGCGCGAATCTCGCGCAGCTTCGCCTCGTCCACGGGCCGGGTCTCGAACACGCCGTCGTCCCACAGCACGCCCGGCACCCGGCGCGGTCCCAGCGGCGCTTCCACCACCGCGCCCGGCGGCAGGCCGTCGGGCACCAGATAATCCAGCGGCCCCAGCCCGTGCTGCAGAAGAAGAACCGTGCCGCGCATTGACTCAACGCCTAGCGTCGGGCTTTGAACGCCTCAACCTCAAGCCCCAAGGATGCACCCATGAAATTCTTCGTCGACACCGCCGACGTCGCCGAAATCGCCGATCTGGCCGCCACCGGCCTTCTCGATGGCGTCACCACCAACCCCAGCCTCATTCACAAGTCGGGCCGGAAGTTCCTGGAGGTGGTGAAGGAAATCTGCGGTCTGGTCGATGGCCCCGTCTCCGCCGAAGTCGTCGCCCTCGATCTCGATGGCATGCTCCGCGAAGCCGATGTCGTGCGCAACCTCGCCCCCAATGTCTGCGTGAAGCTGCCGCTGACGATGGATGGCCTGAAGGCCTGCCGCCGCCTCACGTCGGAAGGCACGCAGGTCAATGTCACCCTCTGCTTCTCGGCAAATCAGGCGCTGCTCGCCGCCAAGGCCGGCGCCAGCTTCATCTCGCCCTTCGTCGGCCGTCACGACGATATCGGCTTCGACGGCATGGACCTGATCGAGGATATCCGCCTCATCTACGACAATTACGACTATCAGACAGAGATCCTCGTCGCCTCGGTGCGCCACCCGATCCACATCCTGCAGGCCGCCAAGATCGGCGCAGACGTGGTCACCGCCCCGCCCGCCGTGCTGAAGGGGCTGGCAAAGCACCCGCTCACCGAACGCGGCCTCGAACAATTCCTGGCTGACTGGGCGAAAACCGGCGAAAAGATCGCCTGATGGATGCAGGCGGCCTCGTCAGCGCCTGGCTCGCCAGCCTCGCCAACGAGCGCCGCCTTTCCGCCCACACCCTGCGCGCCTACCGCGCCACGCTCGATCGCTTCCTCGGGCACTTGAACCATGCGCACGGCCGCCCGGCCGATTCCGCCCTGCTGGAATCGCTGGACGCCGCCGACATTCGCGCCTTCCTCGCCGCCCGGCGCGCGGAAGGCCTGTCCAATGCGTCCGCCGCCCGCGAACTGTCCGCCATCCGCACCTTCGGCGGCTACCTCAGGGAACGCCACGGCCTCCGCCTCGGCGGGCTGGAAGGCGTCGCCAGCCCCAAGGTCCGGAAGGGCCTGCCGCGCCCCATCTCTCCGGTGGATGCCCGCGCGCTTGCGGAAACCACGGGCGAGTTCCACGACGAGCCCTGGCTCCAGGCGCGCGACACCGCCGTCCTCCTCCTCCTCTATGGCGCGGGCCTCCGCATAGGGGAGGCGATGTCGCTGACCGGCGCGATCCTGCCGCTGGGCGAAACGCTCCCGGTCACCGGCAAGGGCCGGAAAACCCGCACCATCGTCCTACTTCCCGCCGTGCGCGACGCCATCGATCAATATCTGAAACTCTGCCCCTACGCCCCCGCGCGCGATCAGGCCCTGTTTCGCGGCGCGAAGGGAGGCCCGCTCAACGATGCGGTCTTGCGCGCCACGCTCCGCAAGGCCCGCGTCGCGCTGGGCCTGCCCGACAGCGCCACCCCTCACGCCCTCCGCCACAGCTTCGCCACCCACCTGCTGGCGCGCGGCGCGGATCTCCGCACCATTCAGGAACTGCTCGGCCACGCCAGCCTCGCCAGCACCCAGATCTACACCAGCGTGGATACCGCACGGCTGCTGGACGTGTACCGAAGCGCCCACCCCCGGGGCTAGGCAGCCGTTACCGCGCCGGGGCGCGATCCATGTCGAAGATCAGGAACAGTTGCCACACCAGCGTCAGCACGGCGAGCCCGGACAGCACCCAGGGATGTCCGATGCTCACCGCAGACCAGTCGAACTCGCCTGCATTCATCTTCTTGATATGGTTGAAGTTCTGGGTCATCCCTACCACCAGCCCCATCAGCCCCGTCACCGCCGCGACATAGCGCGGCAGCAGCCGGTCATAGCCCTTCAGCAGCAGGATGATCGAAAGCACGCCCAGCGCGAACCGCTGCACCCGGCAATAGGGGCAGGGATGAACGAGCCCGGCAATGTCCAGCGCCAACGTGCCCAGCACCACCAGCAGCACGAACGCCGCCACCATCCGCCTGTTCTGCAAAATCGCTGAAAGCGTCCCCATCCTGGCCCCCCCCGTTTCATCCCCATGCCCGGCAGGCACGGAACATAGCGCACCGTAACGCGCGGCCAAGGCCCTGCAAGTCCCTTCCGGCACCCCCCTTGCCATCTTCTGCCAATCCCATAGTCTCCGGCCTTGAGGGGGGCCGGCATGAAGGCAGGGTCTGGGGCGAAAATCGGCCCGGTGGCGGGCACGTTCCTGGTGGCGACCACGATGATCGGCTCGGGCATCTTCATGCTGCCCGCCACGGTCGCCGCCATCGGCAGCATCTCCGTCATCGGCTGGGTCATTGCCGCCATCGGTGCCCTTCTGATCGGGCTGACCCTCGCCATCCTGTCCAGAGATGAACCCCATGGCACTTACCTGGATTCGATCGCCCATGTGCTGGGCCCGGTCGCCGGTCTCGTCTCCACCATCCTGTTCGTCATCTCGATGCTCATCAGCCTGCCGATGGTGGCGGTCGCCGCTGCCGGCTACACCAGCTTCCTCTTTCCCGCCCTGTCCTCGAACACCGCCACCATCGCGCTGACCCACGCCTATATCTGGATCTTTGTCGCGGTGTCCTGGCGCGGCGCACGGCTGATCGCCAGCGTCGGCACCGCTTCGCTGGTTGTCGGGCTGGTGCCGCTGATCCTCCTCGCCACGCTGGGCTGGGGCAAGTTCGATGCAGAGATCTTTCGCAGCAGCTGGAACATCTCCGGCAAATCCAACGCCTCGGCCGCCATGTCCGCCACCCTCATCCTGTTCATGGCCTATCTCGGCCTGGAGAACGCCTCCATCGTCCGCGAACAGATCGAAAATCCCCGCCGCAACGTGCCCATCGCAACCGTGTGCGGCATCCTGTTCTCCACCCTCATCTACATCGCCTCCACAACCGTGGTGTCCGGCCTGATCCCGGCGGCGACGCTCGCGAAATCCGCGGCGCCGTTCGCGGATGCAACCGCCGTGCTGCTGGGCGCCGTGGCGGCCATGCTGGTCGCCGTGTGCGGCGCCGCAAAGGCTGCCGGCACGCTGGGGGCACTGCAACTGGAAACCGTGGAATGCGTCGTTGTGATGAAGCGCCAGGTTGCCGGCGGCAGCCTGTCGCGCAGCGGCACCAACATCGCCGTCGGCGTGATCGCATCCGCAATCGCGCTCTTCACGGCATCCCCCAACGTCGCCAGCCAGTTCGGTGTCCTGGCAACCGCGCTGGTCACAACCAGCATCCTGTCGCTTGTGCTCGCCGGGGTGGCGCTGGCGAAAACGCGCAGCGGCCTGCCCCGTGCCACCGGCATTGCCTCCGTCCTCTTCTGTGTCGGCCTGCTGGCCGCGCAGCCGTTGAAAGACATGATGGTCGCCGCCCTCCTGTGCATCGCCACCGCCGCCCTCACGGCCATCCTGATTGCCTGGCGTCGCCGCATGGCCGCCACCGCCAACTGAACGCATCGGGGGAGTTTCCGCCATGGCCAGCATCGCCAACGCGCATCGCCGAAGCCGCTTCTTCCTATGGATGGCCGCCCTTGCGCTCTTGATCGCGCTCACGGGCTTTGCCCCCACCTACTGGCTGCCGATGGCCGCCGGACGCAGCTTTCCACCGATCCTCCACATCCACGGCGCGATCTTCGTCGCCTGGAATCTTCTGTTCCTGTGGCAGAGCTGGCTGGTCGCCACCAACCGCACGGCCGATCACCGCCAGTGGGGCCTGCTCGGCATCGCGGTCGCAACCGCCATGGTCATCTCCGTGCTGCTTGCCGTCCAGAACAGCTATGTCGCCGCCGCCCGTATCGGCATGGAGCCGCAGGCCCGGGCCTTCTCCAGCGTCTCGCTCACCGGCATCGCCTGGTTCGCCATTCTCTTCACGCTGGCGATCCGGAATGTCCGCAAGCCCGATGTCCATCGCCGGCTGCTCCTTGGCGCCAGCGTGCCGCTGCTTCAGGCCGCCGTTGCGCGCTGGTTCCAGGTTGCGCTCACCCCGCCCGACGCAGTCGGCCCGCCGCCCGTCTTCGTGGCGATTCCGCCCGGGCTCGTCGTCTGGTTCGTCTTCTTCGGCGCGCTCGCCCTGCACGACAGGCAAAGCCTCGGCCGGCTGCATCCGGCGACGATCTTTGTTTCGGGCGCCACGATGCTCGTCATCCTCCTGCCGCTCGTCCTCGGTCCGTCGGCCGGCTGGGCCTCTTTCACTTCCGCGTTCGCAAGCCTCGCGCCAAGGGGCTGAATCGCGCTTGCGCCGCCCGAATAAACTGATATCAATTTAATATCAGTTTACGGGAGGCAAAATGTCCGATTCGTCTGTTCCCCAGCTCGCGGCCAGCCGCGAATCCCCGGCCACCAGTCACAATGGGCTGGCGATGCTGGCCATTGCGGCGATCGCCTTCGCCCTTGCGCTGATGGCCGTGTTCGCCCGCGCACCGATCGCCCTCGTGCCGACGGGGCTGCTGCTCCTGCTGATCCTCTCCGGCTTCTACATGATCCAGCCCAACCAGGCCGCCGCCATCCTACTGTTCGGCGCCTATCGCGGCACCGATCGCACCGAAGGCCTGCGCTGGACCTGGCCCTGGATGACCCGGAAGAAGATCAGCCTGCGCGCCAACAACCTGATCTCGCAGCAGATCAAGGTGAACGACCTGCGCGGCAACCCGATCGAGATGGCGGCCCAGGTCGTCTGGCGTGTCACCGATACGGCGCAGGCCCTTTTCGACGTGGATGATTACCGCGAGTTCGTCCTCGCCCAGATCGAGGCCGCGATCCGCGCGATCGGCGCCCGCTATCCCTATGATGATTTCGAACATCATGACGTCACGCTGCGCGGCCACCATGAAGAAGTGGGCGCCGAACTGAAGCAGGCGCTGAAATCCCGCCTCGCGGTCGCCGGCATCACGGTGGATGAATGCGGCTTCACGCACCTTGCCTACGCGCCGGAAATCGCCGGCGCCATGCTCCGCCGCCAGCAGGCCGAAGCCGTGGTCGCCGCCCGCAAGACGCTGGTCGAAGGCGCTGTCGGGATGGTGGAAATGGCGCTGGGCCTGCTCAGCGAGAAGGACGTCGTCACGCTGGATGATGAACGCCGCGCCGCCATGGTCTCGAACCTGATGGTCGTGCTCTGCGGCGATCAGAACGCCCAGCCCGTGGTCAACACCGGCACCCTCTACCAATAGGGGAGGGGGTCTGTGCCCGAAGCCCGCAAGTCCCTGCTGCTGCGCCTCGCGCCCGATCTGCATGCCGCGGTCGAGCGCACGGCAGCCGCCGAACTGCGCTCGGTGAACGCCCAGATCGAACTTCTCATCCGCGAAGGCCTCGCCCGGCGGGGCGTGAAACTGGCCGATGCCGCCCCCGTCCGGCGCGGCCGGCCACAGAAGGACATCTGAAATGGCAACCAACCGCCCAGCCAGGCAGGCCCGCCCAGGCGCAAACCGCCGCCCGCCCGCGCCGGACGATGCCGAAGCCTGGTTCGCGCCAAAGCGTCACGGCATCGGCGCCGGCCTGCCGTTGCGCTGGCAGGGCTGGGGGCTCCTCGCTGCCTTCCTGCTCGCGGTCACCGGCCTCGCCATGCCCGCAAACGGCCTCCCCAACGCCGGACGGCTCATCGCCATCCTCGCCCTGACGGCGCTGTTCCTGCTGATCGCAGCCCGCAAGACAAGGGGCGGCTGGCGCTGGCGCAACGGCGAGGACTGACGGCGGCCCCCGTCCCCGCCCGTCGGCGCTAACCGTCTGCCGCCGCCTTTGCGGCCGCAATCAGCTCCGCGTCGATCGCCTTCGCCCGCCCATAGGCCGGGCGCGCCCGCAGCCGCTCCAGATAGGCCGCCATCTTCGGTGTCGGCTGGATCATGCCGAACTTCGCCGGCCAGTCGATCGCAGAGCCGGCATAGACATCGGCCGCCGAAAACCGGTCACCGGCAATCCACTCGGTGTCGGCCACGGCGATTTCCAGCGCGTTCAGCACATCCTCCCAGCTGCCATAGCCCGCCATCAGCTTCTGCTCGCCCTCCGGCACGATCTTGCGGAAATGATCCAGCATCGCGCTTTCCACCGGCCCGGCGGCAAAGAACAGCCAGCGGTAGTAGGCCGCCCGGTCCAAAGGCGCAGGCGCCAGCCCCGACTGCGGAAACGCATCGGCCAGATAGGCGCAGATTGCCGCGCCCTCCGTCACGATATGCCGCCCGTGCCGGATCGCGGGCACCTTCCCCATCGGATTGATCGCCAGGTACCCGGCCGACTTCATCGTCGTCCCATAGTCCAGCAGCACCGTCTCATAGGGCTCGCCCAACTCCTCCAGCATCCAGCGGACCGTCTGCCCGCGCGACTGCGGATTGGTGTAGAAAATGATCCCCGACATGCCCTGCGCCTCCTGTTGCAAATAGGAACATAACCGGAACAGCGCTGAGTCGCCAGCCCGTCTTGCACCTCGACGTGTCCGGCCCTAGCCTGCCGGCAACAAGGATTTCGGGGGAGGTTCCATCATGCTCATCCGCGCAACCGCGGCGCTGCTCGCCGCCGCGCCCGCCATCGCCCAGTCGCCGCCCACCGCCGCGCAGACGGATCCGGCAGCCGCCGGCCTGATGCAGGGCAGCCCGGTCCCCGCCGAACGGCAGGTTCGCTGGGACGATGGCTCCATGTGGATCTTCCCCAAAACCCGCTGGGCCTTCTCCAACCAGCAGGCGCTCGTCCCAACCGCCCCGATCGCGCGCGAAGGGCCGGTGTCGCCGCTGCCACGGGCGCTCCGCACCGATCTCGATGCCGTCGCCTTCACCACGCTCGCCGGCAAGCCGATGACATGGGGCGAAGCCTTCGACGCCAACTACACCGACGGGATCGTCGTCCTTCATCGCGGCCGCATCGTCTATGAACGCTATGCGGGCGCCTTCGGCCCGCACGGCCGCCACATCGCGATGTCCGTCACCAAAAGCTTCGTGGGCACGCTGGCGGAACTTCTCATCCACGAAGGCCGGCTGGATGAAGGCCGCACGGTGGCCAGCTATGTCCCCGAACTGGCGGCGTCCGGCTTCGGCAACGCCACGCTCCGTCAACTGCTCGACATGCGCACGGCAATCGCCTTTTCCGAAGATTATGCCGGGCAGGGCCTCTCGGATGTGAACCGCATGGCGTTTGCCACCGGCATGGCCCCCAGCCAGCCGGGGTTCACCGGCCCCACGGGCAATTTCGCCTTCGCCGCCGGCCTTGGCGCGAACGGTCAGCATGGCGGCGATTTCGTCTATCGCACGCCCAACACGATGGCGCTGCAATGGGTGGTCGAACGGGTGGGCGGTGCGCCGCTCGCCGCGCAGATGTCCGAACGCTTCTGGAAACCGATGGGCATGGAACAGGATGCCACCCTCAATGTCGACAGGATCGGCACCGCCTTTGGCGGCGGCGGCCTGAACGCAGCGCTGCTCGACATGGCGCGGTTCGGGGAAATGATCCGCAAGGGCGGCCGCTGGAACGGGCGGCAGATCCTGCCCCCCGCCGTCGTCGGCGCAATCCTGTCGCCGGGCGATGCGGCGGCCTTCGCCAACACGAAATATCCCGGGATCGAAGGCGGCAGCTATTCCAGCCAATGGTGGCATCGCGCCGGCGGGCAGACCATGGCGGTCGGCGTCCACGGGCAGGGAATCTACATCGATCCCAAGGCCGAACTGGTGATCGCCCGCTTCGCCAGCCACCCCATTGCAACGAACCGCGCCATCAACCCGGTCACCATGCCCGCCTATGATGCGGTCGCAGCGAAGCTCAGCCGGCGCTAGCGTCCATCGCCAGCTGTTCGCCGGGGGCAAGCGCCGGAAACCGTGCCGCCGCCACGCCCGCCGCATCGCGCGCCGCCGCCAGCTCTGCAGGCGGCGCGTCGCGCGCCTCGTCCGTCAGCTGAAATGTGCCCCAGTGCAGCCCCAGCGCCTGCTCCGCGCCAAGGTCCGCCAGCGTCCGCACCGCCTCGGCCGGATTCATGTGCTGCTCTGACATGAACCAGCGCGGTTCATAGGCCCCTACCGGCAGCAGCGCCAGCCTCACCGGGCCATGCCGCCTCACCGCGCGGAAATAGGCTCCGTCGCCATAGCCGCTGTCCCCCGCGAAGAAGATGTTGCCCCCCGGCGCCACCAGCGTCCACCCCGCCCACAGCGCCCGGTTGCGGTCCAGGAACCAGCGGGAAGACCAGTGATAGACAGGCTCGGCCACCGCCGTCAGCGGCCCCATGGGCACGGCTTCGCCCCAGTCCAGCTCGCGCGCCTCGATTCCGGCTTCGGCAAGCATCCGGCCATGGCCCAGCGGCACCAGGATCAGCGGCCGGTCCCTCTCCCACAGGCGCTTCAGCGTGGGCACGTCCATATGGTCGTAATGGCCATGGCTCAGCAGCACCAGGTCGATGCGCGGCAGGTCGTCGAACGCAACGCCGGGCGCCGCCACCCGCTTCGGCCCGGCCCAGTCCACCGGGCTCGCCCGATCCCGCCAGATCGGGTCGGTCAGGATGTTCAGCCCCTGCGTCTGCACCAGCACGGTCGCATGCCCCACCATGGTGGCAATGATCGCATCGCCCGCCACCCGCGCCGCGGGGATCGCGGGCGTCACCGCCACCTGCTCCGGCCAGGGTGCAGGCTCGCGCGTGCGCTGCCAGCGCAGCAAATCGGCCAGATCCTTGTCGCCGATCTCGGCCCCGCCCGGCAGGCTGAAGCGCTCGCCATCGAAATGATCCGAAACCGGCCGGTCGACAGGCCCCGGATCCAGCGCCATGCCGGCCAGCAACAGGCCGCCCGCCACCAGCCCGGCTCCGATCAGGCCATTGCGCAGCCAGCCCATCGCGTCAGTCCACCAGCTCCACCACTGCTTCCACTTCCACGGGGATGTTCATCGGCAGGCTGGGCGCTCCCACCGCGCTCCTCGGCGCCTTGCCGCCCTCGCCGAAAGCCACGACCATCAGGTCCGAAAAGCCATTCATCACCTGTGGATGCTGGGTAAACTCCGGGGTGGAATTCACGAAGCCCAGGATGCGCACAAACCGCTTCACCTTCGAAAGCTCGCCCACCGATGCCTTGATGGTCGCCAGCATGCACAGCCCGACCTTTTCGGCAGAATCGCGCCCCTGCGCAACGGACAGCCCGGCGCCAAGCTTTCCATTCGCCTGCGTGCCGCACTGCCCATGCCCGCTCAGGAACAGCAGGTTCCCCGCACGCGCGCTGGTCACATAGGTCGCAACCGGCGCAACGGGCGACGGCAGCACATGCCCCTTTGCAGCAAGCCGCTGTTCGGGCGTCTCCGCCTTGCCGGGGGCCGAAACGGCCACCGCCATCATCACCGCTGCCGCAAGTCCCGCATGTCCACGCATCGCGCTCTCCTTCTGCCGGCCGACATTAGGGAAGGGCGGTCGCCGCCGCAAACGGCTCAGGCGCCGCGCGCGCCACCAGCCCGGCGCCACCCACACGGCCGCCCTCTGCCCCAATCACTTTGCCGGCACGGCCTTCGGGAAGCTGAAGCTGCCGTCCAGGATCGGCTCGCCCGGCTTGTAGAGCCGCACGATATAGTTCCAACCCGGCATGATCCGCAGATAGTTGGGCGCCTTCGGATCGCCCCCGAACCTCACCGTCACCGTGCCGTCCTTGTTCGGCTTGGCGGTCAGGTTGTTGATGGAGGCCGCGCTCCCCGGCGCTTCGAAATAGCCCTTCTCGTTATAGACCGTGATGGACCAGAAGCCGTCCACCGGCACCTTGCCCACCGTCAGCATGTGCGGCGTCGTCCCGTCGTTCGCGGCGACCACCTCGTTCAGATAGATCGCGTCCTTGCGCGGGTTGCCGCCCCATCCGGCAGAGGTCATGATCAGGTGCTGCACCGGGTCCACCTCGCCCGCATCCCCGAACGCCTTCGAGGTGTCCGGCGAAAACAGCGCCATCTCGTTCAGCAATGTATGCAGCTTCTCGCGCTGGGCCTGATCGAAATCGGTCAGCTCCAGCTTGCCCTTGTCCGCCTGGATCAGCTGGATGCCGTCCTGCGCCGCATGTGCCGCCTTCACATCCTTCGGGTCATCCGGGTTGAAGAAGGTGCGGAACAGCACCAGGGCATGGCGTGTGCCGACATTGTCCTTCGTCAGCTCGGTCCGCCCCGGCGTATAGGACACGCCCTTCACATAATGATCCTGGTTGATCACGATCATCGATTGGAACCGCTTGCCCGTATCGGGCTTCACGATCGTCGCAGGCGACGTCAGGTCCAGGATTGCAAAGCTGTACAGCGTGTCCCGGTTCATCCGGATCACCGGCTGGCCGGCATCGGGCGGCGCCGCCCGGTCATGCCCCAGGGTGCCCACGCCATAGCGCTTGGCATAGCTCCCCAGATACGCCTCGGTTTCCGCCCGCTTGAAATTCTCCACCGTCACCGGAACCGCCGCCGCCAGCGGTGCCGCCAGCGCAAGGCCGATGGCCGCCAGAACAGTCGCTCGAATCATGCCCCTCTCTCCTTCCACACGCGTCCGCAGGCAGTAAACGCACGCCAGGCCGGTCTGTCGGCGCCCATGTGGGCGCCCAGTCCCCACCTGCTCAGCCCACCTTATAGCCCCGCTGCGTCAGGCAGCCTTTATAGGTCTGCGTCCAGGCCTGCTGCTTCTGCGCGGCCTGCGCCTGCGCCTGCTGCTGCGCGGCCATCGATTGCCGCCGGTCCTGCCGCTTGCGCGCGCCGCCCGCCATCATCCCCACCGCGGCGCCGGTCTGCACCTGGTTTTCCCGATACTCGTCCTTCACCTCGCCCGGCGCGTTGGGATAGTTGTTGTCCTGCACCTCGGCCACCACCGCCCCGGCGGCCGCCCCGCGCGCGGCCCCGCCAAGCCGCTGGCCATGATGCCCCTGTGGCGCGGCCTGCGCCGGCTGGGCCGGGGCAGCGCCCGGCGCCGGCGGGATATAGCCGGTCGCCTGCGTGGCGGCCATCTGGCACTCGCTCTCGTCCTTGGCCTGCTGCGGCGTCTTGGCCGGGGCCGCCGAAGCCGGGGCAGGCGCCGGGGCCGCCACCGCAGGCGGGGCAGGTGCCGGCGCAGCCGTCTGCGCATATCCTGCCGTCCCCACGCCCCCCAGCGTCAGCCCGCCCACAGTCAGACACGTCAGAATTCGCCGCATCTCGTCGCCTCCCTCACCCCACACATCGGCCCTACCTACCACGGCATCCGGGCAGGATTGTCCTGCTCAGGCCAATGCGGCCCGGCCCTTCAAAGCCGCCAGCACGTCATGCAGGCTCGGCGCCACCGCATGTGCCAGCGCCCGCAACTCCGCCGTCGGCGGCAGCAGATCGGGCACCATCACCACCGGCACCCCCGCCGCCGCGGCAGAGCGCACCCCGTTCGCGGAATCCTCGCACGCCAGCGCCGCCCCCGGCGAAACCCCCACCCGGAGGAAAAAAGCATCGTCTTGGTGCTAGCGTTTTGCGGATCGTTGCCTGCGCAATTTAGCCAAGCCACCGCCCCATCCGACCAACGATCCCCACGAAGATCTTTCGTGGCTGTTGCGGGTACAATCGCATTTTTCAGAGGAACGGCAGGTTCACGATTTGATTGGGGGCGCACCGCCCAATCCGTTAGGAGCGGATTGCCATCGTAATTTAGGAAGGTCTTTTCACCGACGATGTTTCCATCCTTATCCAGCGCGTCGGTCGTCACGTCGCTGATAGATTCGCCTTTGCTAGTATCCCAAATCAAAAAGCTGATCGGAAAATCGCCCTGAAGGCCTTCGAAGCACCGGTTGTGGACAACAAAACCGCCGAGAAACAAAGCTTTCCATACGCAGCGGAAATCGTTCAAGGTTGGCGCGCTTAAGTACTTAAGGGTGCTGAACATGGCGAGCGTCGCGCTCGGTAGCTCTTGGTCAATTCGCGCCACGAACTGTGTGTAGAGCTCATTGCTGGCCTTGCCATATGAAGCCATTGCTGCATTAGCGAACCGGGTATTTGCCACACCAAGCTTGTTGCTACTTGTAGCACGAGCGACGGAAACGCCGCCGCTAGTCGCCTCCGCATAAGGCGGATTGATCAGCACCAGAATAGGCTTCGCGCCCTTCTTGCCCTCGCGCGCATCGGCAATCGCCTGCCGCAGCGCCATCGGCACCTTGCCCGACAGGTCGTAATCGATCTCGCCGAAATCGGTCACATCGTCGTTCAGGTAGTCATACTGGAAAATCTCGGCCCCGGCGAAGGCCGGGTTTGCGGGCAGCGCGGACATAGGTGAGCAGCTGCGCGAACATCAGCAGCGGCGCAGTTGCAGCTTCCTTGGCCTCGAACCAGATTTCCGGGGTCTGGATATCGACCAGTCCCTTGAATACGCCCTTGAGGCCAAGCGCCTTGATATAGGCGTCCTTGACGTCTTCCTCGGTGCGGGCGGTGGCAAGCGACTCAACAAGACTCATGAAACATTGACCCCCTGGTTACACGAGCACGCCCCTAGGCCACCTCCAGCCGCTTCTCTGCAATCCGCTTCGCCCACTCCACCGGCCCGGTGGCATGCACGCTAGTCCCCGCCGAATCCACCGCCACCGTCACCGGCATGTCCTTCACCTCGAACTCGTAGATGGCTTCCATCCCCAGGTCCTCGAAGGCCACCACCTTCGCCCCCTTGATGGCCCGCGCCACCAGATAGGCCGCACCCCCCACCGCCATCAGGTAAGCCGCCTTGTGCTTGGCAATGGCCTCGATGCCCGCAGGCCCGCGTTCCGCCTTGCCCACCATCGCGATCAGCCCGGTTTCGGCCAGCATCGTTTCGGTGAACTTGTCCATCCGCGTCGCGGTCGTCGGCCCGGCCGGGCCCACCACCTCGTCGCGCACCGGGTCCACCGGCCCCACATAGTAGATCACGCGATTGGTGAAGTTCACCGGCAGCTTTTCGCCCTTGGCCAGCATGTCCGTCATCCGCTTGTGCGCGGCGTCGCGCCCCGTCAGCATCCTGCCGTTCAGCAGCAGCCGGTCGCCCGGCTTCCAGCCCGCCACAATCTCCGGCGTCAGGCTGTCCAGGTCCACGCGCACCGCTTCGGGCGAAGGCTTCCAGTCCACCTTGGGCCACCTGCTCAGGTCGGGCGCCGGCAGGAAGGCCGGGCCGGATCCGTCCAGATGCACATGCGCATGCCGCGTCGCCGCACAGTTCGGGATCATGGCGACAGGCTTGGAGGCCGCATGGGTCGGATATTCCAGGATCTTCACGTCCAGAATCGTGCTCAGGCCGCCCAGGCCCTGCGCCCCGATCCCCAGCGCGTTCACCCGGTCGAAAATCTCGATCCGCAGTTCCTCCGTCCGGCTGTTCGGCCCGCGCGCCTTCAGTTCGGCCATGTCGATGGGCCCCATCAGCGCTTCCTTGGCCATCACCATCGCCTTTTCGGCGGTGCCGCCGATGCCGATGCCCAGCATGCCCGGCGGGCACCATCCCGCGCCCATCAGCGGCACGGTCTTTTCCACCCAGTCCGGAATCGAATCGCTGGGGTTCAGCATCACGAACTTGGATTTGTTCTCCGATCCGCCGCCCTTGGCCGCCAGCGCGATTTCCAGATGATCGCCCGGCACCATCTCCACATGGATCACGGCGGGGGTGTTGTCCCGCGTGTTCACCCGGGAAAAGGCAGGGTCCGCCACGATGGAGGCGCGCAGCTTGTTGTCCGGATGGCCGTAACCGCGCCGCACGCCCTCGTTGATCATCTGGTCCAGCGTCATCGTGCCGTCCCACTGAACGCCCATACCCACCTTCACGAAGGCGGCGACGATTCCCGTATCCTGGCAGATCGGCCGGTGCCCTTCGGCGCACATGCGGCTGTTCGTCAGGATCTGCGCAATCGCGTCCTTCGCCGCCGGGCTCTCTTCCAGCTCATAGGCCCGGCCCAGCGCCTCGATATAGTCCAGCGGGTGGAAATAGCTGATGTGCTGCAAGGCATCCGCCACGCTTTCGATCACATCCTCGGCCCGGATCAGCGCCATCGTCCCAGTCTCCTTCGTCGCCCCGCGCTCTAGCCGCCGCCCGCTCCGGATGCCAACCCCGCCAAAAGCTGTGCATGGATTGGGGGAGAAGTGCCGCGAACGCATCGCCCCGCTGGCCAATTCCCGCCTTTCACACCAGTGTCATAAGCGCCGGGGCAAGGGCCGATCCGCAATGCCGTGTCATAAAAATCCGCTTGCGCGGGCGGACGGACGTGGCACTATCCCTTGTATGGGGGGTCGCGAACACACCCCAACAAATTGTGCCTGGTTCGGCTCCATCCGCTTCGCGGCAACAGCGTGGGGGGTGCCGGAATCAGGCGGGACAACCTATAACGGGCATCCGGATTGAACCATCCGGCCCGCCCGGAACAAGAATCGAGTCAGAGGGGACGATGATGGATTTCCAGCGCAGCGAAACGCCACCCGAAGGCGATGTCGCAGCCACCAAGCCAGACAGCCACGCGATCTATGGTCCCCGCTTCCCGGTGACGACGGATCCGTCGCGCGATTCCCGCCTCACGGCGTTCGGGATCGAAACGCTGAAGGATCGCTACCTGCTGCCCGGCGAAGGCTGCCAGGATCTGTTCGCCCGCGTCGCGGCTGCCTATGCCGACGATGCCGAACACGCCCAGCGCCTCTATGATTACATCTCCAACCTCTGGTTCATGCCCGCCACCCCCGTCCTTTCCAACGGCGGCACCGGGCGCGGCCTCCCCATCAGCTGCTACCTGAACTCCGTGTCCGACAGCCTGGAGGGCATCGTTGGCACCTGGAACGAAAATGTGTGGCTGGCCGCCCGCGGCGGCGGCATCGGCACCTATTGGGGCCGCGTGCGCGGCATCGGCGAACCCGTCGGCCTCAACGGCAAGACGTCGGGCATCATCCCCTTCGTCCGCGTCATGGATTCGCTCACGCTCGCCATCTCGCAGGGCTCGCTCCGCCGTGGATCGGCGGCGGTCTACCTCGATATCTCCCACCCCGAGATCGAGGAGTTCCTGGAAATCCGCAAACCCTCGGGCGATTTCAACCGCAAGGCGCTGAACCTCCACCATGGCGTACTCGTCACCAACGCCTTCATGGAAGCGGTCCGCAACGGCGCCGAATTCGATCTCGTCTCCCCGAAGACGGGCGAAAAGCGCGGCCAGGTCGATGCCCGCGCCCTGTTCCAGAAGCTGGTCGAAACCCGCCTCCAGACGGGTGAGCCCTACATCGTCTTCATCGACCATGTGAACGACAACATGCCGAAGCATCACCGGGAACTGGGGCTCAAGGTCTCCACCTCGAACCTCTGCTCGGAAATCACCCTGCCCACCGGCAAGGACCATCTCGGCAACGACCGCACAGCCGTCTGCTGCCTCTCCTCCCTCAACTTCGAAACCTGGGACGAGTGGAACAAGGACCCCCGCTTCATCGAGGATGTGATGCGCTTCCTCGACAATGTCCTGCAGGATTATATCGATCGCGCCCCAGAGGAGATGGCGCGCGCAAAGTACAGCTGCGAACGCGAACGCTCTGTCGGCCTCGGCGTCATGGGCCTGCACAGCTTCTATCAGGCCCGCAACATCCCCTTCGAATCCGCCAGCGCCAAGGCGTGGAACAACAAGATGTTCCGCCACATCCGCGCCAAGGTGGACGAAGCCTCGATGCTGCTCGCCGCCGAACGCGGCGCCTGCCCCGATGCGGAAGAACGCGGCGTGATGGAGCGCTTCTCGTGCAAGATGGCGATCGCCCCCACGGCCAGCATCAGCATCATCTGCGGCGGCACCAGCGCCTGTATCGAGCCGATCCCGGCGAACATCTACACCCACAAGACGCTGTCCGGCAGCTTCGCGGTGAAGAACCCGTTCCTGGAAAAGCTGCTCATCGAAAAGGCGAAGAACTCCGACGCCGTCTGGAACTCGATCCTCGAACAGGGCGGCTCGGTCCAGCACCTCGATTTCCTCAGCCCCGATGAAAAGGCCACCTTCAAGACCGCCTTCGAAATCGATCAGCGCTGGCTGCTCGAACTCGCCGGCGATCGCACGCCCTATATCGATCAGGCCCAGTCGCTGAACCTGTTCATCCCGGCCGACGTGGAAAAATGGGATCTCCTCATGCTCCACTTCCGCGCCTGGGAACTGGGCATCAAATCGCTCTATTACCTCCGCTCCAAGAGCATCCAGCGCGCAGGCTTCGCCGGCGCCGTCGAGTCCGACAACACGCCCGAACTCCGACAGATCGAAGTGACGGTGACAAACTACGACGAGTGCCTGGCATGTCAGTAACAAAGGCGGCCGCAGCCTGGAGCAGGATTGCGCAGCAATCGTGCGAAGGCCTGCGGACTCGCCGCAGCGACCGGCCGGCGGGTTCGGGCAAGCCGCAAGCGGCGGCTTTGCCGACCGCTTTCGGCATGCCCGAAGCCCGTCCGACGACTCCCCAGGCAAAGGCGGCCGCGAATAGCGCGCAGCGCTATCTCGCGGACTCGCCGCAGCGTCGGCCGGCGGAGCCGCTTCGGCGGCTTTGCCGTCGAACGCGTCTCCGTCCGACGACTCCCCGCGCACAGGCCGCCTGACATGACGCCAACCGCAAACCGGGCCTCGGCCGTGCAGGGCAGCGCCGCCCCCGCTCCCTCCCCCCGCGGGGGGGAGGGCTGGGAAGAGGGGGCGACCTCTCCGTTCGCACGCACCGCATCGCAACCGCGCGCGAAGCGCAAATCCCGCATCGCCCGCGATATCGCCCTGTTCGCGCTCGCCGCCCTCACGGTTGCTACGGTCACCCAGCTTCTCACCAGCGCGCCCACCTCGGCGCAGGCCGGTCGCTGACATGCCCCCCCGCCGCCGCCACGCCGTTCTCGCCACCGCCACGCTCCTCAGGCTCGCGCGCATGCGCCGCCTGAAGCCGCTGAAGGGCCGCCCGGCCCCTTCCCGGCGGCGGCTCTCTGTTCTATATTCGTTCTCGCATTCCCAAGGATAACCGCCCATGCCCCTTCTCGAAGCCAGCCGCGTCTACAAGCCCTTTGAATACCCCTGGGCCTATGATTTCTGGAAACGCCAGCAACAGCTGCACTGGCTGCCAGAGGAAGTGCCGCTGGGCGAGGATTGCCGCGATTGGGCGCAGAAACTGCACGAGCATGAGCGCAACCTGCTCACGCAGATCTTCCGCTTCTTCACCCAGGCCGATGTGGAAGTGCAGGATTGCTACCACGAAAAATATGGCCGGGTGTTCAAGCCCACCGAAATCAAGATGATGCTCACCGCGTTCAGCAACATGGAAACGGTGCACATCGCCGCCTATTCCCACCTGCTCGATACGATCGGCATGCCGGAATCCGAATATTCCGCCTTCCTCAGCTACAAGGAAATGCGGGACAAGCATGATTATCTCGCCACCTTCGGCGTGGATAGCGATCAGGATATCGCCCGCACGCTGGCGATGTTCGGCGGCTTCACCGAAGGGCTCCAGCTCTTCGCCAGCTTCGCCATGCTCATGAACTTCCCGCGCTTCAACAAGATGAAGGGCATGGGCCAGATCGTCAGCTGGTCGGTGCGCGATGAAAGCCTCCACTGCGAAGGCATCACCCGCCTGTTCCACGCCTTCTGCGCCGAACGCCAGTGCCTCACGAAATCGGTGCGGGATGACATCAGCGACATCTGCCAGAAGACGGTCCGTCTGGAAGACGCCTTCATCGATCTCGCCTTCGAAATGGGCCCGGTGCCCGGCATGTCGGCGAAGGAAATCAAGAAATACATCCGCTTCATCGCGGATTGGCGGCTGAAGCAGCTGGGCCTGCAACCCATCTACCTGATCGATGAACACCCGCTGCCCTGGCTGCAACCGCTGCTGAACGGGGTGGAACACGCCAACTTCTTCGAAACCCGCGCGACGGAATATTCCAAGGCCGCGACCAAGGGGAACTGGAACGAGGTATGGGAGAACTTCGATCGCCGGCAGAGCGCGAAGGTTGAGGTCGTCGCGAACGATGTGGCTGGCGGGCCGGATTTGCTGGGTGGGGTTGGGGCGGCTGAATAATAGCGCACGCGTCTTGTGGTCGTCTGGGGAGTCCGGCCACTTACTACATGAACAGGAGTTTTCGGTTTCATGAAGGACAGGTACTCCCTGATGTCATCTGGTTCGGGCTCGCGCTTTGCTAATCCTCTGCTTGATGAACATGCCCCAACTCTTCCGTTCGAGCTGGCTGTTAGCACGGAATACTACGTAACAAAGGGGCAAGATATCGCCTTCCGGTGCGATGCGAAGGAGGGCGGTACATACTTTTGTAAGGACGATAAGAACGGGCGTGCTATTCGAGCCACCGAGTGGTTCTTTACGAGGTTGGCGGGCCACCTCGGAGTGCCGGTACCCGAGTGTCGGGTTTTGGTTCAGAGGAATGGAAATCGGGTTTTCGGTTCTCTGATGTCGCCTTCCACTGCGGATGACAATGACGCGATGCATTACCTGAGCACGCCGCAGAGAGATGAAATTGGCGCTCCAATCGAAAGGATGGGCCGGTTTCTCTCTGGCATCACTGCCCTGGACCTCTTTGCAAACAACCCCGACCGTGGTCTGCATAATTTCATCCTAAACGGACCGCCCGGTCGCCGCACCCTGCGGCCGATAGATTTCGCATCCGCAGACATCATGTCGCTTGCATCGGAGAGGTTTCCTGGCCCACAGAGTCCTACCGTCACTGACGGTCGATTCCTGCGCCGTGCCCATGGATTTTTCCTCGACGCGTCGCTCGAAATGGTCGACCGGCTAGCGGGCGTACCTGAGAGTGCCATTTCAGATATTCTGAATGACGCTCCCGCAGAATGGATGAACGCATCGAGCAAAGGAGCCATCGTTGAGGTCTGGAGAAAACGTGGCTTTGAGGTGCGGTTGTCCGCAATCCGTCAGGGGTTGAGGGATGGTTCGCTGCTATAGCTTTGCCGTCGTACAGATGCGTTCTGACACCTTGCGGAACGAGCGCCTAAACGTGGGTCTTGCAGTATTTGGACTGGACGAACTTATTATCCACATTGGCCGGAGGCTGGACAAAGTTCGGGCGGTATCGGCGGCAGTGGACATAGACCGCCTTAGATCATCAGTTGAGAGCCTGCCGGAAATTGACAGCTATGCACGCGAGGAAGGTCATGAAACGGCCAGTGCGCGGGCAGATCGAATTTGTCAGTTGACCCCATTTGCTTTCACAGCCTTTGGCTCTTTTGAGGCTATTAATCAGAGCGAGTACGAATATCGTATTTCTCAAATTATGCAGAGCCTTGTCGAACCAGAAGCGTCAAGGGGACAGCGCAACAAAGGAAAGTCTTCAAAGGTATTGACTGACCTCAAAAAGACACTCCGAATGAAGGGCGTTTTGGCTCTTAAGGATGAGGGCCTAGAATCTCATCGCGTTGTTCCCAACATGAAGCTAGCCGAGGGCCTGTTGGCAGACTTAGTTCTCAAGAATGGCGCGATGCACATCATTGAGACAGTGGATGCTATAAATCCCGAAACGTCGCTAAGGAAGGTGGTCACGGACATCGCGATGTCCAACTTCCTATTTGAGCAGGCGAAAATACTTTTCGATGGCGCAGAAACAAAGCCTAAACTGGTTTACCAGGCGGCCTCCCATCTAGAGTCACTTGCCTCAGATGCACTGAGCCTTGCAGAACGTAACGGTGCTGAATTGGTAAATTGGCATTCTATGTCTGATAGAATAAAACTTGTTTCTTACATCTCTGCGTTGGCGACTCCAGTAGAGAGAGCCGCGAAGGTGGCGGACGATGTGTACGTCCAAACAAGCAAACAAGCTCGGTTCAACCTCAACTAGCTTTAACACCGAGCGGCCGGCGGCAAAGCCGCCGAGTCCGCCCCCAGCCCCAGAAGAAACAAGAAAGATTGCGGGCAAAGCCCGCTCGTCGGTCGGGTTCCGCTGCGCCGCCCCGCCGGCCGGACCTGCGGCGAGTCAGTCCGCTAGTGCTATCGCACTAGGCCCTGCCGCCTCCGGTCGTTGCAATTCCAACGCCTCTTCCACCGATCCCGTCAGCCACTGGTCCCAATCCGCCCGGTCCAGGATCACCGGCATCGCCTTGGGGTGGATCGGGGCCACAACCGCGTTCGGCTCCGTCGTCAGAAAGGCGAACAGCCGGTGGTCCCCCGTTTCCGGCGCGCTCTTCGGCCCCCGCGTGCCGTGCCAGGGCCGCCAGATCCCGGCAAAGGCAAAGGGCTCGCCCGATTCCATATGAAACCAGCGGTCGCCCTTCGGCGGCCCGGGGGACCATTCGGCAAATTCGCTCACGAACACCAGGCACCGCCATTCCGCCCCCAGCCAGGGCCGCCAGAAGGGCTTGTCCGGGTGCCGCACATTCGTCACCACCCGCCCCTGAACCGGCGGAAACCCCCAGCGCATCGCATCCAGCACCAATCCACCGCGCGAATCCAGCCGCCCGGTCAGTCCCACCCGGTCCGGATACATCTCCTCGCTCACCCGGCCCCGGAACGGATTGATCCGCGTTTCGGAAAACTGGTCGTCCGATCCCCAGTTCTCCAGCTTCCGCAGATCATTGCGATATCGGTTGCACATGGTCCCACCGCCCCCTCGACCGCCCCCAGCATATCCCCCGCACGGCCCGGATCAACAGCGGCCGCCCGCCCGGCCGCAACAGGGACGAATCCGTGGAACAAATCCAACAAATCCAACAGCTTTTGCCCCTATCCCGTTGAAAACAAAGTGTAGGGAAATGTTCCACGTGGAACAACCAATCTGGTTATCGGCGGCCAGGCCCGCCTTTTGCCTGCCTGATCCAGATCAAGTTCCGCCCCCGCTGCCCATGCCATCATCCCGGACATGCGCGGCAACCGCGCCCGGCCGGGGAGGGCCGGTGAAGAAGGGGAAGGGAAGGGCAATGGCTGATCTGGATCAGGCGCCGGTCGCACCGGTTTCGGTCGCCGCCAATCTGCAACTGGCGGATCTCGGCTCGGCGCTGGTGGCCGGCTGGGCGGATTTCCGCGCCCATCCCGCCTATGGGCTCTTCTTCGCCGCCGTGTACATCGTCGCCGGCTATGCGCTTCACTATGCGCTCTTCACGCGGGGGGAACCGGGCTGGCTGGTGCTGGCCGCCGCGGGCTTCCCGCTCGTCGCCCCCTTCACCGCCGTCGGCCTCTATGAAGTCAGCCGCCG